>NZ_KV796796.1:17805-134290 GCF_001809235.1 Corynebacterium sp. HMSC072A04
CCCCCGGAAAGTAGACACGTCGGGGGTCAGGCCCATCCTTGGTTCCTCATTGGGGCATGTGATGGCGGGGATTTCTCTGAAGGTTTCGTTTTCCCTTGCTGGCGTTCTTTTTGCAGCATTTCTTGTTTGTACCGGCGTTTATCTCACTTTGGGAGCAGTTGGGAAGAGGTTCGCTAAAGTCGACTCTTTGAGCTGACTGAAATAGGAAGAAAGACACACTGATCATGTGTTGCTATGAGGAGTATCCTTCTTATTGTACAGAGTTAATAGTTGTCAGTTAGCGAAAAATTAGTCAGTATTGTTCTCTACTTTCTCAATCTCCCTCCGATTCGACACTCTCTTGAGCCTCTGACAATTGCGGCCACGAGTTCGTGACCATCGAGGTCGATTTCCTTTTGGCGCCACAATCATAGGCGACGAAGTCGGCAAGGACATCAAGATTTGGGATATCGCTACGGCAGAAACCGTAGAGGAGACCCGCGAGCTGGCTGACGACCTCCGCGCCCGCGTGCTTTACATGCTCAACCGTCTGGGCATCGAACCCATCTCGGAGGATGCACCCCTCTCGGCTTAGCTTTCAGCCGCGTGGGAACTCAGCTGAAGAGTGCGAAACCACTAATCTTGGTTCCTGAATACTGTCGAAATCTGTGTGGAGAACCGAAGATATCGTGACTGCCAACAATACTGCTGCGTACGAACCCGTACAGCGCATCCTGCTGCCCAAGCGTGGCGAGCCGGTCGACGTCCGCATGCTCTACCTCATCGAGTCCGAGCAAAACCGCGAGCGCCTCAGCTGGAGTGGCCGCACTTCCGTGACCATCCCGGCCGGCGAAGAGGCCTCCTTCGAGACCTACTTCAATGCGTTCCCGGCCGCCTACTGGCGCCGTTGGTCCCAGCTGAAGTCCATCGTGCTGGTCATGGACGTGGAGGGAGAGGCCAACATCTCCCTGTACCGCTCCAAGCAGGACGGCCAGCGCATCGCCGTGGCCAACCACGTGGTGACCACCGGGCACCACGAGTTTGAGCTGCCCCTGAAGAACTTCGAGGACGGCGGCCTGCTGTGGTTCGATGCCTCCGCCGTTGAGGACACCGTGCTTACCGACGCCGCTTGGTGCGCCCCGCACGCCCCGAACCCGCAGCTCCTGCCGGACGGTAGCGAGTACCCGGCGCAGGAGAAGCGCGTGGCCGTGGGTATTCCGACCTTCAACCGCCCCACCGACGCCGTCGCGGCGCTGCAGGCACTGGCGGAGGACCCGGTGGTGGACGGCATCATCGACTACGTTCTCATGCCGGACCAGGGCAACCAGCACCCGGCGGACGAGCCGGGCTATGACGAGGCCGTGGCCCACTTTGGTGAGCGCTTCCGCGAGTTCCGCCAGGGCAACCTGGGCGGCTCGGGCGGCTACTCCCGCATCATGTTCGAGGCGCTGGAGAATACCGACTCGCCCTACATCCTCTACATGGATGATGACATCGCCATCGAGCCGGATTCCATCCTTCGTGCGGTCCAAGCAGCGCGTTACGCCGCCAAGCCCTTCATCGTCGGCGGCCAGATGCTCAACCTGCAGGAGCGCTCCCAGCTGCGCACGACTGGCGAGCGTGTGAACCGCGCTGACTTCATGTGGGGTGCGGCCGAGCACGCCGTCTATGACCACGACTTTGCCAAGTACCCGCTGCGCGCCATCGGTGACGCGCAGTCCCACCTTGACCCGAAGAAGTACGACTCCCGCGCGCTGCACCGCCGCGTCGACGTGGAATACAACGGCTGGTGGATGTGCCTCTTCCCGCGCGTCGTGGCGGAAAGCATCGGGCAGCCGCTGCCGCTGTTCATCAAGTGGGATGACACCGAATACTCCCTGCGCGCCGCCGCCCACGGCTTCCCCACGGTGACTTGGCCGGGCGCTGCCATCTGGCACATGGCGTGGGCGGATAAGGACGATGCCATCGACTGGCAGGCCTACTTCCACCTGCGCAACCGCCTCATCGTGGCGGCCCTCTACCACGAGGGCGATGCGCGCGGGATTACCAAGTCCATCTTCAAGTCCACCCTCAAGCACACCATGTGCATGGAGTACTCCACCATTGCCATCCAGCTGGAAGCCATGAAGGACTTCCTGGCCGGACCGGACCAGCTCTTCGACATCCTGGAGTCCTCGCTGCCGCGCATCGCCGCAATCCGCAAGGAGTTCCCGGACGCCGTCATCATCGATTCGGCGGATCAGCTGCCCGCGCCCACCGGCGCGCCGGGCGTGCCCACCCGCAATGTCGGTGGCCGCCTGGGCAAGATCAAGAAAATTCCGTGGCTTATCAAGTCCGCCAAGCACCTGGTCACCAAGGAAGACCCGGCACACCACGAAGCACCGCAGCTCAATCTCACCCCGGAGGAGGCCCGCTGGTTCACGCTCTCCCGCGTGGATTCCGCCACCGTCTCCACCGCGGGCGGCACTGGCGTGGCCTTCCGCAAGCGCGACCGCGAGCTGGCCCTCGAGCTGGTGAAGTCCACCCGCGAGCTGCTCAAGGAAATTGAGGATAACTTCGACGACCTGCGCGCCGAGTACCGCGCGGCTCTGCCGGAGCTGACCTCCCGCGAGTCCTGGCGAAAGGTCTTCGATGCCCAATAAGCTTTCTGTCGCCGAATCCCACGTCCTCGAGAAGATTCAGGACGTGGCCTTCGAGGCCCCCGGCGTTCTGCCCACCGCGCGGGGCTTAAGCCACTTCGGCGAGCACGCCCTGGGCTGGCTGGCTCTCTCTGGTCTGGGTGCTGCCGTGAATTACCAGAAGCCGGCGCGCCGCCGCCAGTGGGTAGCTGTTGGCGTGGGCGCTTTCACGGCGCACGCGGCCAGCGTTGTGATCAAGCGCATTGTGCGCCGCAAGCGCCCGGACTATGACTACGTCAAGGTGGGCGTGAAAACCCCGTCTAAGCTGTCTTTTCCGTCCTCCCACGCGACGTCGACAACCGCGTTCCTCGTGGGCGCCGCGCACGTTCTGGGAACCCCGGCACCGCTCGTCGGTGTGCCGGTCATGATGGCCTCGCGTATGGTGCTCGGGGTACATTACCCATCCGATACGGCGTTCGGCGCCCTGCTGGGAGCCGCCACCGCGGAAGCATGTCACCGCTATGAAAGGAAGACGGCATGAGCGAACGTCCTAACCGCGTCGACGACGGTGAGCAGAGAGTCTTCCACTCTGAGCCGCACACCTCCGGCATCGATACCGGCCGCAAGCGCAAGCCGCCGAAGAACCTCGCCGACGGCATGGTGAAGGCCCTGCGCCCCAAGCAGTGGGTCAAGAACGTCCTCGTTCTCGCCGCCCCTGCGGCCGCGGGCGCGGATTCGCTGTTCCACACGCGCGTGCTTCTCGACGTCCTCCTCGCCTTCATCGTCTTCTGCATGGGCGCATCCTCCATCTATCTCATCAACGATGCCCGCGACGTGGAGGCTGACCGCGCGCACCCGACGAAGCGCTTCCGCCCCATCGCGGCGGGCGTGCTTCCGGTGAGCTTGGCTTATGCCATGGCCGCGGTGCTCATCATCGGTTCGATTGGACTGTCCTTCTTGGCCACCGCGGGCCTGCAGCTCGCCATCGTCATGGCCATCTACATCGGCCTGCAGCTGGGCTATTGCTTCGGATGGAAGCACATGCCGGTGATTGATATTGCCCTGGTGTCCTCCGGATTCATGCTGCGCACCATGGCCGGTGGTGTGGCCGCGGGCATCGTGCTCTCCCAGTGGTTCCTGTTGGTGGCCGCTTTTGGTTCGCTGTTCATGGCCTCGGGCAAGCGCTACTCGGAGATCCTTCTGGCGGAGCGCACGGGCGCCAAGATCCGTAAGTCCTTGGAGGGCTATACGCCTACCTACCTGCGCTTCGTGTGGACTTTGGCCGCCACCGCCGTGGTCATGTCCTACTCGCTGTGGGGTTTCCAGCTTTCCAACGAGTCTGATGGCCCGGCCAGCGTGTGGTACCAGGTGTCCATGGTGCCGTTTACCATCGCCATCCTGCGCTATGCCGCCGACGTGGACCGCGGCAACGGCGGTGCCCCAGACGAGATCGCCCTGGAGGATCGCGTCCTCCAGATCCTGGCCCTTCTGTGGCTGGCCTGTATTGCCATGGCGGTGTACATCATGCCGGTTATGATGGGCTAGACTCTCTCCTCATGCGAAAATCCGAATCACGTACCGCGGCGGCGCTCAGCGCGCTGGCCTCGGTCATCGTGATCGGAGTTTTCTCGTTTTGGGGCGGCTTCGCGCGCCGCTGGATTTCCGACGACGGCCTCATCGTCCTGCGCACCGTGCGCAACCTGGAGGAGGGCAACGGCCCCGTTTTCAACGCGGGCGAGCGCGTGGAGGCCAATACCTCGACGCTGTGGCAGTACCTCATCCTGCTTGCCCGTTGGGTCACCAACGCCCCGCTGGAGTCCATCGCCGTCAACCTGGGATTGCTTCTGGCGGTCGCGGCCATGATGTTGGGGGCGTGGGCCACAGCCCGGGCCTTCTTCCGCTCGGGCCAACTCGCCACTCCGCTTCTGGCGCCCGCGGGCGCGCTGGTCTACCTCGCGCTGCCGCCTGCCCGTGATTTCTTTACCTCCGGACTCGAGTGGGGCCTGTCCATCTTCTACCTCGCCGCCCTGTGGGCGTTGCTCCAGCACTGGGCGCAGTCTCGCGATAACGCCAGCGCCTACTGGCTGGCGCTGTGGGCGGGATTGTCCTGGCTCGTGCGCCCCGAATTCGCGCTCTACGGCGGGCTGGCCGGCCTGCTCCTCTTGGCCGCACATCGCAATTGGAAAGCCTGGCTCGGCATTCTTGGCGCGGCTCTGCCCATCCCGGCGGGTTACCAATTCTTCCGCATGGGCTATTACGGCCTGTTGACGCCGCACACGGCGGTGGCCAAGTCGGCGTCGTCAAGCGCGTGGGGCAGCGGCCTGGACTATGCCGGTGACTTCGTTGGGCCGTATGCCCTGTACCTGCCCGTTCTCGTGCTGGCGGGTGCTGCGCTGTGGACCTTCCGTGCCCACCTGCGCCCGGCGGCCCTGCGAAGCTCCACGACCGTCACTTACCTGCTGGTCGGTGCGGCGGTGGTGCATGTGGTGTACGTGCTGCGCGTCGGCGGTGACTTCATGCACGGCCGCATGCTGCTGCTGCCGCTGTTTGCCGCCCTCCTCCCAGTCTTCGTGCTGCCGCTGAGAGGCCTGGTGTCTGTGCTCGCGGCGGCCTTCTGCGCGGTGTGGGCCGTGGTGGTTGTGCTGCGCGGGCACCCCACGGACTGGGAGGCCTACGAGCAGCCGCTGTCCATCGTGGATGAGCGCGACTTCTGGACCTACGCCACGAACCGCGAGGCGGGTTACCCGCCGCGTTCGGCACGGGACTACATGACGATGAAGTTCATGCGCGGATACGGGGAAGCCACCGAAAAGTTGGCGGACGGCGATGCGCTGGGTGTCATCTATGTAGAGGACAAGGAGAAGGACCAGCTCAATTGGCTCACCGTCCCGCGCGAGCCGGGCGCGGAGGAGCCGCCGACGGTCTACCTGGTCAACCTGGGCATGACCTCAATGAACGCGCCGCTCAACGTGCGGGTGCTCGACACCATTGGTCTGGCTACGCCGCTGGCCGCACGTATGCCTCGTGAGGAAGGCGGGCGCGTGGGCCACGACAAGCACCTCGAACTGGAGTGGCAGGCGGCGCTGACCGGCGCGGACATCGAGTACCTCCCGCCGTGGTATGACAAGGAGAAGACTCGGCAGGCGCGGGCGGCGCTGGCGACGCCAGAGGTGCAGGAGCTTGTTGCTTCCTACAGCGAGCCCCTGACGTGGGAGCGCTTCCGCGCGAACCTGGCCTCCTCCGTGACCACGGGGCGCACCCTCATGTTTTCTGCCGATCCGGCCGATTACCCTGCCCACTAGCTTGGGGCGGGCTGGCAAATACCCCCACGGGGAGGCAAAAATTGCCAGGGTGCGTTACGCTACAAAAGATTCTCGTTATTAATCCGTAACTATCGCTGGCGTGTTGGCGATGTAGTAATGGCAGTAAAAATGTTAAGGAGAAACATGAGTTCACTAAGCTCTGGCCTGCGGACTCGGGTCCTCTCAGTGGTGGCCGCTATCGCCGTGGCCTTGGGCCTGGTCGTGACCGCCGGCACCCAGGAAGCATCCGCGGCTCACCGTGACTGGCTGCGCGCGGACGCCACCGGCACCTGCGAGTGGGATCGCGTTGGCTTCTGGGTGCAGCGCTGCGATGTGTGGTCCCAGGCGATGGGCCGAAACATCCCGGTGCAGATCCAGCCTGCCAAGAACGGCGGCAACGCGGGCCTCTACCTGCTCGATGGTCTGCGCGCGACCGATTCCACCAACGCGTGGATCCATGACGTCAACGCCGCGCGCACCTACGTGGATCACAACATCACCCTGGTGATGCCGGTGGGCGGCGCTGGCTCCTTCTATGCAGACTGGAACGGTCCGGCTACGTACGATCTGGTCAAGCCGGTCAACTACCAGTGGGAGACCTTCCTGACGCAGGAGTTGCCGGCTTACCTTGAGGGCAACTTCGGCGTGGCCCGCAACAATAACTCCATTGCTGGTCTGTCCATGGGCGCTACCGCAGCGATTACCCTCGCTGGCAAGCACCCCGAGCAGTTCCGTCAGGCGCTGTCCTACTCCGGCTACCTCACCACGACGTTGCCGGGAGCCCAGACCTTTATGCGCCTGGCGCTTCTCGACGCCGGCGGCTTCAACATCAATGCCATGTACGGTTCCATCATCAACCCGAAGCGCTTCAGCAATGATCCCTTCAACCTGATCCCGGATCTGGCTGCAAACGGAACGGATGTTTACGTGTCCGCCGCTTCCGGTGTTCCGGGGCCGCTGGATCAACAACGCTACCTGCCGCAGCACATCGCGTCCGGCATGGCGTTGGAAGCCTTCGCCAACGGCACCACCCGCCTGTGGGAGCTCAAGGCTCGGGCGATGGGTGTTCGCCTGCAGACGGATTACCCGGCCCAGGGCCTGCACAACTGGGAGCAGTTCGGTTACCAGCTGGAACGCTCCAAGCCGCAGGTGCTCAACGTTATGAACGCCTGGTAACTAGCTAGCCGCCGTGCCCTTGGGTGTGGCGGCTTTTTCATCCCACCGCTGGGCGTGTCCCCCTACCGAAAGTCTCAAGTTAAACTTAAACTTGAGAACACACTAGACCGCTCACCACGCGTGCGGCGGCGAGTTCCGCAGGAGGGGAACCTGCGGAGCTCGCTCGCGGTACCGCGTGCCCTTATCTCGATATACCCCTTAAAAGGACTCTTCAATGCCGAACACTGCGTCATCTCAGCCTCGCCGGTCCGCTAAGGATTCCGGCCTGCGTTCCCCGTCCGCAGCCCGCAAGGGCCTGACCATCGCTGCGCTGCCCACCGCCGTGGCAGTGGGCTTTGCGTTGCTGCCTATCGCAAACGCGCAGTCCTCCAGCTCCTCGAGCGAGGGCATTACCGACCTGCTGGGAAGCTCTAACTTCTCCGATTCTTTCGCCCCGTCCAACCCGCCGCAGCGTACTCCGGTGGAGACGGAATACCCGAAGATTGAGGGCCTGCCGGAGGGCGTGTCCGTCTCCCGCGTGGAATACCTGACCAACCGCCACCTCAAGGTCTACATCAAGTCCGCTGCGATGCCGGACAAGGAGCAGGTCGTGCAGATTCAGCTCGCGCGCGATTGGTACTCCAGCCCGGACAAGACCTTCCCGGAGGTCTGGGCACTCGACGGCCTGCGCGCGCGTGACGATGAGTCCGGTTGGACCATCGAGACCAACATCCTGTCCCAGTACGCCGACCGCAACGTCAACCTCATCATGCCGGTGGGCGGCGAGTCCTCTTTCTACTCCGACTGGCAGAAGGAAGACAACGGCACCCACTACATGTGGGAGACCTTCCTGATGAAGGAGCTCATCCCGATCCTGGAGAAGGGCTACCGCTCCAACGGCAAGCGCGCCGTGACCGGTATCTCCATGGGTGGTACCGCCGCCATGAACCTGGCCGAGCGCAACCCCTGGGCCTTCAAGTATGTTGGCTCTTTCTCGGGTTACCTCGACACCACCACCACCGGTATGCCGGAGGCCATTACCGCCGCGCAGGCCGATGCCGGCGGATTCACCTCCACCAACATGTGGGGCGATCTCTACTCCCAGGACTGGATCGACCACGATCCGAAGCTGGGTATTGAAAACCTCAAGGACATGAAAGTCTATGTCTCCGCCGGCAACGGTAAGGACGACTACGGCCAACTAGGCTCCGTGGCGAAGGGCCAGGCCAACATGGCCGGCGTGGGCCTGGAAGCAATCTCGCGCATGTCCACCCAGACCTTCGTTGACTACGCCAAGCGCGCCGGCGTCGAGCCGGTCGTCAAGTTCCGCCCGACCGGCGTCCACAGCTGGGAATACTGGCAGTTCGAGATGACCGAGGCATGGCCCTACATCGCCGATTCTCTCGGCTTGGACAAGAGCGACCGTGGTGCGGACTGCACCCCGGTTGGGGCCATCGCTGAGGCCACCAAGTCCGGCATCATCGGCTCCTGCGTGAACAACGAGTATGACGTCGCCGAGCGCGGCAAGGCCCAGGACTTCCAGGCCGGTACCGCCTACTGGTCCCCGGAGACCGGTGCGCACGCCGTTATCGGCCGCATCGGCGCACGCTACTCCGAGCTCGGTGGCCCGACCTCCTGGTTGGGCTTCCCGAAGACCGGTGAGGAGAAGACCCCCGACGGTCGCGGACGCTACGTCCACTTCGAGCATGGCTCCATCTACTGGACCCCGGAGACCGGCGCCTGGCCTATCTCGAAGGACTTCTTCGACGCCTGGGGCAAGAACGGCTTCGAGGGCGGCGACCTCAAGTACCCGGTAGCCGAGCCGCGCAAGGTTGGCGACGGCGAGGTCCAGGAGTTCGAGGACGGCGTACTGACCCGCAACCCGGACGGTTCCTTCCACATCGTGCACGGTGCTATCGGCGCGAAGTACAAGGAGCTGAAGGCTGCTGACTCCGAGCTGGGCTTCCCGGTGGGTGAGGAGAAGGCCGTCAACGGCGGCTTCTTCCAGGAGTTCGAGCACGGCAACATCTACTGGTCCATGGACTCCGGCGCGCACTACATCCTCAAGGGCGAGATCTTTGATGAGTGGGGCAAGCACGGCTACGAGCAGGGCGAGTTCGGCTGGCCCACCGAGGATTATGCGACGATCCCGGCCGGCGGGCTGACCCAGACCTTCCAGCACGGTGTTATCCGCAAGGTCATGGGCCAGGTTCAGGCGGATAAGAAGTAGGGACGGCTATGCGATTTTTCTCCGCCCGTCCCGCTGCGGCAGCCGGCGCGGCCGTATTGATGGTCGCCGGCGCGCTGCTGACCGGCTGCGGTTCCGCCACCGTCGAGGAAGGTGAGGCCACCGAAACGTCGGTGGCGCCGCTGGAGCGCTCCTCGGGGGCGAGCGGTGAATCGTCGTCAAGCAAGGCGTCGTCCAGCTCAGCGTCGGAGTCGCCCTCCGGGCAGAGTGAGCGAGCGCAAGGCGACGAGCCGGAGGACCGCGGCGCGCGCGAGATCTCCGAAATCCCCGCGCCCGCGCCTGAACAGGGCCCGGACCAGGACTTCCTGGCCGCAGTGGCTGAGAAGGGCGTGAATATCGACGGTGCGGAAGACCAGCTGGTGGGTGCCGCGCAGGCCTCTTGCCAGGGCGATACCGTCACCGTGCCCGCGGTGGCCGGGCAGCTCATCGAGCAGGGGCGCAGTGAACTCGGCCACGAAGAACTCGTCCAGCTCATCACCGAGCAGGGCCGCGCGCTCTGCGCTCAGTAATGTGGCAGGGATTTTCCAGTCAATCCCGCACCTTCCCAAGGTAGAAACTTCTTCATGCGTAAAACCATGCGTAACACACTGACCGTCCTTGCCGTGGTCGTCCTCCTCGCCCTGATTGGCGGGGGAGCGGTTCACTTCCTCAACACCCGCGAGGAAGGGGAGCAAGGAAACCTTGCGGAGCCTGCCCCCTCCCAGGAGGAGGACAACACGGCCCCCGAGCAGCCGGACTGGTGCCCGCGCGTGGAATTCATCTCCGCGCCGGGAACGTGGGAATCCGCTGCGGACGATGATCCGATCAACCCGGGCGCGAACCCGAATTCCTTCATGCTGTCGATCACGAATCCCCTGAAGGAGGCCTACGTCCCCGAGGACGTCAAGGTGTGGACGCTGCCTTATACCGCCCAGTTTAAGAACATCAACGCGCAGCACGAGATGAGCTACGACGATTCCCGCAACGAAGGCACCTCGCGCCTCGAGGGCGAGCTGACCTACATGCACGAGACCTGCCCGGACACGAAGTTCATCCTGAGCGGATTTTCGCAGGGAGCGGTCATCGCGGGTGATGTGGCGGACCGCATCGGCGGCGGCAATGGACCCATCCCCGCGGAGAGCGTGGCGGGTGTGGCCCTCATTGCGGACGGCCGGCGCCAGGACGGCGTGGGCATTAACCCGGGTGCGCACGTCGGCGGCGTGGGCGCGGAGATTGCCCTGCAGCCGGTGTCGACCTTGATTCAGGGCATCGTCCCTGGCGCCACCATGCGCGGTGCGCGCGCCAACGGCTTCGGGGAGTTGGCGGACCGCACCTTCCAAATCTGCGCGCCGAATGACTCCATCTGCGATGCCCCGCTGGACGTGAGCAACGGGCTCGAACGCGCGCGTGACCTCATCGACGCCAACGGTGTTCATGCACTGTATGCCTACAATCCGGACGTTATCGAAGGGGTCACCACCAACCAGTGGGTGACGCAGTGGGCTAAGGACACCATCGACGCGCAGTAGCGCTTGACGACGTCCCGCCCGCGCGCCATGTAACGTTCGGCACACTCCTTCTGATATTTTCAATGTCAAAAGTACGTGAAGCAGGGGTGCGCGCCCCTCTCTACCCTACGAAGGAGCTTTCCCACATGGACCTGAAAGCCTTGATCGGCCAGTTCTTCGACGACAAGGGCAACATCGCCCTGCCGCCTCACCTCACGTTGGCGGGGCTCGCCGAACACGTCTATGCCGCGGAGCAGCAGGCGGGAATCCCGGATCGCCCGGTCATGCGCCAGTGGGTCTATACCGATAACCCGGAAGGCACCCCGCGTGATATCACCCGCTCCCAGGTCAATACCCGCATCAAGGCGGTAGCAGCACGCCTGCAGCAGGTGGGCAAGATGGGGGACCGCGTCGCCATCCTGGCGGGCAACTCCCCCGAGTACATCTTCGGCTTCCTGGGCGCGATGTACGCCGGCATGACCCCGATCCCGCTCTATGATCCGAACGAGCCCGGCCACACCGATCACCTGCGGGCGGTCTTCGGCGATGCCAACCCGTCGATCGTGCTGACCAACAACACGTCCGCAGCCGCCAACCGCGCGTACTTCTCGGACCGTCCGGCGGCCGAGCGCCCGCGCATCATCTCCATCGACTCCCTGCCGGATTCGCTGGCACAGAGCTGGGTCAACCCGCTGGAGACGGAGGAAGGCAAGGCCGCGCTTGCCGCGCTACAGACCGCGCCGCTGGACCAGCCGGCCTTCCTGCAGTACACCTCCGGCTCCACCCGCACCCCGGCCGGTGTGCTGCTGACCAACCGCAACATCATGACCAACGTGCTGCAGATCTTCACCGCGGTACAGATTAAGCTGCCGGCCCGCGTGGTTTCCTGGCTGCCGATGCACCACGACATGGGCATCATCCTGGCGGTTTTCGTGACCATCCTGGGCGTCAACCTGGAGATCATGACGCCGCGTGACTTCGTCCAGCAGCCCAAGCGCTGGATTGACCAGCTCAAGCGCCAGCCTATCGATGAGCAGCTGCAGGGAACCTACGCCGTGGTTCCCAACTTCGCCCTCGAGCTCGCCGCGCGCTACGGAGCCCCGGCGGCTGGCGAAGAGGTGGACTTCAGCAACGTCGATGGCATCGTGATCGGCTCGGAGCCGGTCACGGAATCTGCGGTGAACTCCTTCTGGGAGACCTTCGGCAAGGAGGAGTATGGCCTGCGCCGTGAGACCCTGCGCCCGTCCTACGGCATGGCGGAGGCCTCGCTGATTGTGCCCACCCCGCAGACTCTGGAGCGCCCGATCATTTCGCACTTCGATCGCGAGCGTCTGGCCGAGGGCGAAGCGGTCATCGTCGAAAAGTCTGCGGACTCCGTGGCCTACGCCTCCTGTGGTCAGAGCGTCGTGGCTCAGCACCTGACCATCGTGGACCCGGAGACCAAGGTCGAGTTGCCGGATGGCCGCGTGGGCGAGATCTGGCTGCATGGAGAGAACCGTGCCGCCGGCTACTTGGACCGAGCGGAAGAAACTGCCTCTACCTTCCACAACACGCTCGGCGAGCGTTTGGCGGAGGGCACCCGCGTGCCGAACGCGCCGGAGGACAACAACTGGCTGGCCACCGGTGACCTGGCGGCCATCGTGGATAACCAGGTGTACATCACCGGTCGTCTCAAGGACCTCATCGTGGTGGCTGGCCGCAACCACTACCCGCAGGACATTGAAGGCACCGTGCAGGAGGCCTCGGACCACGTGCGCGCGGACTCCATCGCGGCCTTCTCCGTGGAAGGCGGCAGCACCGAGGAGCTCGTGCTGCTCATCGAGCGCGCCGACGACGCCAACCCGGCCGATGACGCCGCTGCATCCGAGGTCATCCGCTCCGCGGTCTCCGCGAACCACGGCGTGACCCCGGCCGTCATCCAGTGGTTCAGCGCTAACGAAATCAAGCGCACCTCTTCGGGCAAGATTGCCCGCCGCGTGGCCAAGAAGAGCTACCTCGCCTCTTAAAGGCGCCGCACCCTCCAACCCCCGTTCCCCGCGTGAGCCGTGGGGGCGGGGGTTGCCGCTGCCTGTGGGTATGTCGGTTATGAAACCCAAGTTAACAAAGTGAGATAATCGTCCGATAACCCCTATAGACGCATCGATGTGCGCGCTTTTGTGCTGCGCAAAATCGACCGCATAGATAGAAAATTTTAGTCCGCGTAAGAAAGCTAGAGATTTATGACCGTTGAAGAGCTTCGTGGCTGGCTGCGCACCTGGGTTGCGCAGACCACCGGCCTGTCGGCAGAGGAAATCACGGACACCAAGCCACTGGAGAATTTCGGGCTGTCCTCGCGTGACGCAGTAGTCCTCTCCGGCGAATTAGAAAACCTCCTCGGTATTAAGCTCGAGCCCACCGTGGCCTACGAGTACCCCACCATCGCGCAGCTGGCCGAGCGCCTCGTCAACGGCGTCGCCGGCGCCCCGGCAGACAGCGCGCCGGGAGCGGCGGCACCACGCTCGGCTGCCATCGCGGGCGGGGACATCGCCGTCATCGGTTATGCCGGCCGCTTCCCGGGTGCCAAGAATGTCGACGAGTTCTGGAACATGCTCGTCGAGGGCCGCGCCGGCACCGGCCCGCTGCCCGTCGGCCGCTGGTCGGAGTACTCCTCTGACCCGATTACCAGCGAGAAGATGGAGCAGCAGAACACCGACGGCGGCTACATCGAGGATATCGATTCCTTCGACGCCGAGTTCTTCGGCCTCTCCCCGCTGGAGGCGGCCAACATGGACCCGCAGCAGCGCATTCTCCTGGAGGTGGCGTGGGAGGCCCTCGAAGACGCCGGTCTGCCCGCCAACCAGCTGCGCGGCACCGCCACCGGTGTCTACATGGGCTCCACCAACAATGACTACGGCATGCTGATTACCGCCGACCCCGCCGAGATGCACCCTTATGCCATGACGGGTACGTCCTCAGCGATCGTGGCTAACCGCCTCTCCTACGCCTTCGACCTGCGCGGCCCTTCCCTCAACGTGGACACCGCCTGCTCGGCCTCCCTCGTAGCGGTCAACCAGGCGGTCAAGGACCTGCGCGTGGGCGCAGCTGATACGGCTCTTGCCGGCGGCGTGAACATCCTGGCCTCGCCGCACGCCTCCATTGGCTTTAGTGAGCTGGGGGTCACCTCGCCCACCAGCGCCATCCACGCCTTCTCCGACGACGCCGACGGCATCGTCCGCGCGGACGCCGCCGGTGTGCTCGTGCTCAAGCGCCTCGAGGACGCCGAGCGCGACGGCGATACCATCCACGCCGTCATCAAGGGCTCCGCAGTCAACTCCGACGGCCATTCCAACGGCCTGACCGCCCCCAACCCAGACGCGCAGGTTGACGTCCTCGAGCGCGCCTACGCCGACGCCGGCATCCGCCCGCAGGACGTCGACTACGTCGAGGCCCACGGCACCGGCACCATCCTCGGTGACCCCATCGAGGCCACCGCGCTCGGCCGCGTGCTGGGCCCGGGCCGCCAACCTTATAACCCGACCCTGCTGGGCTCCGCCAAGACCAACATCGGCCACTCCGAGTCCGCGGCCGGCGTCGTGGGCCTTATCAAGGTCATCGAAGGCATGCGCCACGGCGTTATCCCGCCAAACATCAACTACGTGGGCCCCAACCGCTATATCGACTTCGACGCCGAGCACCTCGAAGTAGTCGAAGACCCGCGCGAGTGGCCGGAGTACTCCGGCCAGAAGATCGCCGGCGTCTCCGGCTTCGGCTTCGGCGGCACTAACGCCCACGTCGTCCTTACCGATTACCGCGGGCTTACCCGCCAGGACGCCCCGCAGGTCGCCATCGGCGAAGGCCACCCGGTGGCCCTGCCCGTTTCTGGCCTGCTGCCCTCGCGCCGCGCCGCAGCTGCAGCCGACTTGGCGGACTACATCGAAGCCGAGAACCCGAACCTGCTCTCCCTGGCCCGCACCCTCGCGCGCCGTAACCATGGGCGTTCGCGTGCGGTAGTAACGGCGTCGTCAAGCGAAGAAGCAGTCAAGCGCCTGCGTCAGGTGTCCGAGGGGACCGTCTCCGTCGGCATCGCCGCGGCGGATTCCCCGACGGTGCACGGCCCGGTGTTCATGTACTCCGGTTTCGGCTCCCAGCACCGCAAGATGGCCAAGGACATGATTGCCCTTTCGCCGCAGTTCCTCGCGCGCTTGGAGGAGCTCGACGCCATCGTGCAGCGCGAATCCGGCTGGTCCATCCTGGAGTTGGTGCGTGATGACGAGCAGACCTATAACACCGAAACTGCGCAGGTGGCCATCACCGCCATCCAGATCGCGCTGACGGACCTGCTGGCCACCTTCGGCGTGCGCCCAACCGGCGTTATCGGCATGTCCATGGGTGAGATCGGCGCGGCCTACGCCGCGGGCGGCATCACGGCGGCCGACGCCATGCTCATCGCCTGCCACCGCGCGCGCCTCATGGGTGAGGGCGAGGCTTCGCTGCCGGAGGACCAACAGGGTGCCATGGCCGTCGTCGAGCTCTCCGCCGAGGAGATCGACGCCCTGCCTGGTTCCATCGAGCCCGCCGTCTACACCGGTCCCGGCATGACCACCGTGGGCGGTCCGCGCGAGGAGGTCCTCGCGCTGGTGGAGAAACTCGACGGCGAGGGCAAGTTCGCCCGCGCGCTCAACGTGAAGGGAGCCGGCCACACCTCCGCTGTGGATCCGCTGTTGGGTGAACTCTATGCGGAAATCGCCGGCATGGAAGCTGCTCCGCTGCATACGACGCTCTTCTCCTCCGTCGACCGCGGCAAGGTCTACCGTCCGGGTGCGGTGTTGCACGATGAGGATTACTGGATCCGCATGACCCGCAAGCCCGTCTACCTGCAGGACGCGACCGAGGCGGCCTTTGACGCGGGCCATACCCAAATCGTGGAGATTTCTCCGAACCCTATTGCGCTCATGGGCCTGATGTCCACCGCCTTTGCCGCGGGCAAGGCGGATGCGCAGCTGCTGTACAGCCTGAAGCGCAAGGTGGACCCCACCGAGTCGCTGCTGGACCTGTTGGGCAAGCTCTACGTCACGGGTACTCCGGTGGACTACACCAAGGTCTTTGGCTCCGGTGCGCTTGTCGCCGCCCCCCATACCCGTTTCCGCCGCCAGCGTTTCTGGACCAATGCTCGTCCCTCGTCGGGTGTGTCCGGCCTGCCGGGGGCGCGCGTGACGCTGCCGGAGGGCGCGGTGGCGTTCTCCACGAACGCCGACCAGGCGCCGAGCGCGCTGGCCATCCTGGAGGCCGCCGCCGAGGCCGTCACCCCGGGCGCCCACATCGCGGCGAGCGAGGAGCACCTCGACCTGCCCGCGAAGGGCGAGGTCACCACGATTGTTCGCCGCACGCTGGGCGGGCTGTCGTTGGCGGTGCACTACGTGGATGGTGCGACGACCAAGCTCATCGCGGAAGGTTTTGCGTCGACGCTCAACCTTGCCGAACCCGCTGCGGCCCCGGAGCCGAGCCTGCCGCAGGCGGTGACTGCGCCGCAGTTCGCTGACCCCGATGTGGGCGCCGATGCCGTGCGCTGGGACCCGGAGAAGGAGAGCGTGGAGGAGCGCTTGGCGCTCATCGTGTCGGAGTCCATGGGCTACGACGTCTCCGATCTCCCGCGTGCGCTGCCGCTCATTGATCTCGGCCTGGATTCGCTCATGGGCATGCGCATCAAGAACCGCGTGGAGAATGACTTCCAGATTCCGCCGCTGCAGGTGCAGGCGCTTCGCGACGCCTCCCTCGCCGACGTCATCACCATGGTCGAGGAAGCCGTGTCCGAACAGCCCGGTGCTTCCGCGCAGGCGCCGTCCGACGCGGCCGCCGATGCCGCAAGCGCCGAGGCACCTTCCACGCTCACCACGGAAGGCAACTCCACTGAAGACTCGTCTGATGTGAGCGCGAAGGGCGGCGAAGGCGTGGGCGTGGCGCCGCGCGATGCCTCCGAGCGCATGGTCTTCGGCACCTGGGCCACCTTCACCGGTAAGGCCGCGGCCGGAGTGACCTCCGCGCTGCCGCAGGTCAGCGATGAGGTGGCTGAGAAGATTGCCGAGCGTCTCACCGAGCGCGCCGGCATCGAGGTCACCGCGCAACAAGTCTACGAGGCCGAAGCACTGGAGAACCTGGCGGATCTGGTCCGCGAAGGCCTGGAGACTGAGGTCGAGGGCAACATCCGTGTGCTGCGCGAGGCCGACGGCCCCGCCGTCTTCATGTTCCACCCGGCCGGCGGCACCACCGTGGTCTACCAGCCGCTGACTCGCCGCCTGCCTGCCGACGTCGCCGTCTACGGCGTGGAGCGTCTCGAGGGCAGCCTGGAGGATCGCGCCGCCGCCTACATCGAGGACATCCTGCACTACGCGCGCGGCCGCAAGGTCGTGCTCGGCGGCTGGTCCTTCGGTGGCGCGCTGGCCTACGAGGTGGCCTACCAACTCCAGGAGCGCGCCGCCCGCGGCGAGGACACTGCTGAGGTTGCCTTCATCGCGCTGCTGGATACCACGCAGCCGGCCCATCCGGCCCCGAAGACGCTGGAGGAGACCAAGGCCCGCTGGGGCCGCTACGCTGCCTTTGCCAAGAAGACCTACGGCCTGGACTTCGAGCCGCCCTACGAGATGCTGGAGACCGTGGGCGAAGATGCTCTCATGGCCATGCTCGCGGAATTCCTCAGCTCCACCGACGCTTCCGAACACGGCCTGTCCGCCGGTGTGCTGGAGCACCAGCGCGCATCCTTCGTGGATAACCAGATTTTGGGTTCGCTGGATATGGGACGGTGGGCGTCGGTAAGCGTGCCCGTCATCCTGTTCCGCTCCGAGCGCATGCATGATGGCGCCATCGAGCTCGAGCCGGCCTATGCCGAAGTTAACCCGGACGGCGGTTGGGGCGTTATCGTGAAGGATCTGGAGATTGTGCAGCTGCCGGGCGACCACCTGGCGGTTCCTGACGAGCCGGCAATCGGTATCGTGGGCAAGCACATGGAGGAATGGATCGAGGAGAAGATTCGGAAGTGACTAGCACCGCTGACAAGCTAGCGGACCTGCGCGAGCGCCTCGAGCGCGCCCAGGACCCCGGCAGTGAACGCTCCCGGGCGCGCCGCGATGAGGCGGGGCGCTCGACTCCGCGCCAACGCATCGCCGCGCTTCTCGACGAAGGCTCCTTCGTCGAAACCGGCGCCCTGGGCAAGACCCCCGGTGACCCGGATGCCATTTACTCCGACGGCGTGGTCACCGGCCACGGCCGCATCAATGGCCGCCCGGTGTGCATTTACGCACACGATAAGACGGTCTACGGCGGTTCCGTGGGCGTGACCTTTGGCAAGAAGGTCACCGACATCATGGACCTGGCCATCAAGATTGGTTGCCCAGTTATCGGTATTCAGGATTCCGGCGGTGCGCGCATTCAGGACGCGGTGACGTCTTTGGCCATGTACTCCGAGATTGCCCGCCGCCAGCTGCCGCTGTCCGGCCGCAGCCCGCAGATTTCCATCATGATGGGCAAGTCCGCCGGTGGCGCGGTGTATGCGCCGGTGACCACGGACTTCATCATCGCCGTCGATGGTGAGGCGGAGATGTACGTGACGGGTCCGAACGTGATCAAGGAAGTCACAGGCGAGGAGATCTCTTCCCATGACCTCGGCTCTGCGCGCCAGCAGGAGCTCAACGGCAACGTGTCCGTCGTGGTGCCTTCCGAGGATGAGGCCTTTGACTTGGTGCGCGATTTGCTGGATCACCTGCCGCTGACCTGCTTCGACGAGTCTCCGGTCTTCGACGCACCTTCTGATGACGAGGTGGCTGAAGACACCGAGCTGGATTCCTTCATGCCGGATGACACGAACGCCGGCTACGACATGATGGACCTGCTCACACAGCTTGGCGACGATGACGATCTCATCGAGATCCAGGAAAACTACGCCCCCAACGTCATTACCGCCTTTGGCCGTATTGATGGCAAGGCCGTGGGCTTTGTGGCCAATAACCCGATGCACTCGGCGGGCTGCATCGATGCGGATGCCGCCGATAAGGGCGCGCGCTTTATCCGTATTTGCGATGCCTACAACATCCCGCTGGTCTTCGTGGTGGATACGCCGGGCTACCTGCCGGGCGTGGACCAGGAGAAGGCCGGTCTGATTCACCGCGGTGCGAAGTTCGCTTTTGCTGTGGTGGAGGCTACCGTGCCGAAGGTCTCGCTGATTGTGCGCAAGGCTTATGGCGGCGCCTATGCCGTGATGGGCTCGAAGAACTTGACCGGTGATATCAACCTGGCGTGGCCGACGGCCCAGATTGCCGTGATGGGCTCGGCCGCCGCCGTGGTCATGATTGCGGGCAAGCAGCTCGAGGCCGCCGAGACCCCGGAGCAGCGCGCCATGACGAAGAAGATGTTCATGGACTTCTACGACGAGACCATGACCGCGCCCTATGTCGCTGCGGAGCGTGGCTACCTCGACGGCATGATTAAGCCTTCTGAGTCGCGCTTGGCCCTGCGCCGCGCGCTGCGCCAGCTTGCCGATAAGCAGGAGAAGGACCTGCCCAAGAAGCACACCATCTCCCCGCTCTAGCGTCGTCTGAGTCAGGATAGAAGCTGAAGAAGGCCTGCGGATCGCGCTGAATTTTGTGTCTCGGCGTAACGTGCGGGCCCGTTCTATCCGATAAGTTTAAGGACTAGGAATTCAATCAAAGGAGCACTTCAATGCTGTCTAGCGTTCTTGACCTCAGCGGCGACGTTATCAACCTCGTTATCATGCTGCTCAACCGCGTCGGCGTGACCATTTCTGGCTCGTCCCTGAGCTCGAAGTAGCGTTCGCGCGCACCCCTCTCCGCCACACGTGCGGCTCCCCACTGGACTGATTGCTCAGTCCAACGTGAGCGGCTCAAAAGCGGGGAGGGTTTCTTCATGCCCTGGCTTGCGTGGCCGAGGGAGTCAACGCGCCTTGAGAAGGCGCGGTGCGCTAAAACTCTGAATGCGGGATCGCCGAAGAGCCCCAAGGCCGCGGTGCGACTCAGGGAGTGCGGGAATTCCTACCGCAGGTCAGCCCAGACGGGGCTGGGTATCAGTACTGGTGGCCCACCGCCGGGTGGCAGCCACGCCATCCGCCCCTCGATGCGGTCGATGTGCCCGCGATAGGTGGGTCGGGCGGGGTCATCATCATTGATCGCGTTGTGGTACTTACACAGCGGGACGAGGTTGTTGATGTTGGTTGGCCCGCCATCTTGCCACCGTCTGATGTGGTGCATCTGGCATTCCGCGGCCGGTTTATTGCACCCGAGCCAGGCGCACGTCGGATGCTCCGCGCTGAGCAGGAGGCGCTGTTTGTCGTTGGCGAAGCGGCTGCCGTAATAGAGATTGACGGGTCCTTCGACGGGGTGGAAGAGCGAGACGAAGCCGCGCTCGGCAAACTGCGTGCGGATAAACTCTGCGCCGGTCATGGTGCCGCCGTCGGTTGCCTGCAGAATGATGTCGTCACCCTCACCGCGCACGATCGTGTCGAGCTGATCTAGGCGCACAAGAACGTGCGCATGCAGGACAGGTGTGGGCGCGCCGCCTCCTGCAAAGACTTCGTGGACCGCCTTCAGCAGGTCCGCGGAGGTGGCCTTGAGCGTGCCCACCAGATTCGCAATAGCCCGCGGGCGATCCGTGATGATGAGGCTGTGCATGCCGCCTTTTCGGCGCAGCACCCGCACTCCGGGGCTGGGCTCAGGCCTGAGCTCCGCGAGGCGCCGCTTCGCCACGCCCGCGATCTCACCCGCCGGAGTCTCGCACAGCTCCACGCGCAGGTCCCACGCCTTGCGCGAGTCCTTGACTCGCGCGACATGGCGCTCAATCTGCACCAGCGTATCCAGTGCGTGTTCAGTTTTACGCGCGCGGCGCTGCTTGGCGCTGTAGGCGGTCTGCCCGAAATAGATCCGGTGCAGGCCTTCGAGCTGCCGCGCTACGCGCGGCGTCGCACCCAGCGCGAGCATGTCATCGCGTGTGTGGCCCGCGCACAAAGAAACGACGTGCATGCCGCGAGCGAGTACCCCGAGTAAGTCCCCCAACTTCATGCCCCACACACTAAACCGGGCCGCACACCCCCGCAACCGGAGCGCTAAAAACCCAGCTCAAACAGCCACTCGCAAGGCCGCACAAGGCTGGATCCAGGTGTGTGAGGCCGACAGGTAGCAGGCCATGGAAAACTTGGTGAAGTTCTAGGCACGCGAGCGGGACGCAAAGGCCGCGATGGCTCGCCAGCCAAAGAAGAACAGCGCCGACATCACGGTGGCCACGATGAGGAAGGACCAGTGCGGCAGCCGGCCATTGACCAGCATCCACAGAGCCATGCCGCCAATAATGGCACTCAGCCACACGACGACGCCCTCCCGCCACAGGCCGCTCAGCTTCGCTGCCATGATGATGACCCAGCCCACGAGCGCGCCCACGGTCCACGGCCAGAAGGCATCAACCCACGAGCTAAAGCTCAGGCCGCCGTGCGCCAGGCGGGCGAGGATGGCGAAGAGGACGAGCGAGATGACGTCGATAAGCGGGGCAACGCGCATTTAGGATTCCTTCCGGTTCAACGCCGCGTAAGAGAAACCATCGCGGGCGTAGTGGGCGAAGTAGATGACCCATCCAATGATAGTGATCAGCGCAAAGGAAATAAGCCGGTAGATGATGGCCGCGGAGGTGGCATGCACCGCGGTGAGGCCCGTCGCCACCAGCGGGGCGATGAGCGCGGCCTCCACCGTACCCACGCCACCCGGGGTGACCTGCGCGGAGCCAGCCAGCTTCGCCGCCAGGAAGGCCAGTGCGACGCCCGCCAGGGTGGTGTGATCGGCGCCGGCACGCAGCCACGGAATCTCGCCGGTTACCGCCCACACCGAAGCCCACAGGGCGGCCATATCGGCCAGGCGGTGCACAAGGGAGGCCCCGGCAACCACGGCAAAGGGGCCGCGCGACAGGTGGACCTCTCCCAGGTTGCGGACCTCCTGGATGGCGCGGTCCCGCTTCGGGCCGGGCCGTAGCTTGCGCAGCCAGCCCTCGAGGGTCACCGGGTGCGAGGTCAGCCAGAAGATGCCGCCGAGCGCCGCGAGCATGAGGACAATAGTTGTGATCAACGAGCCCAAAGCCATGTCGGCGTTGAGGAAAAACACTCCGCCGAGCCCAATGAGCGCGAGGAACATCGAGCTAATAATCGAGGATAAAAACAGGAAGTAGCTGCACAGCGCCACCGACGCGCCCCAGCGGCGCTGCACCTGGAAGGTGAGCACGGCCGAAAAAGCAGGGCCCGCCGGCAGAGTCGTGGACCACGCATTCGAGGCGAGCGTAATGGCGTAGGTCTCGCGCAGCGGGACCTCAACGCCGCCCGCACCGATGAGCCGCTTCATCACTTCCGCCATGCCCGCGATGGACAGCAGCGCGAAGAACACCACCAGCACCACGGGGAAAGGTTCGGCGTGGCGCAGGCGGCGCAGCCCCTCGGAGATGAAGTCCAACTGGTCGCGGAAGAACCACGCCAGCGCGGCCAGGACAAACAGGGAGATTATCCAGGTCAGCCAATTCTTCTTATTCATCGACCGTCCGTGGACTTCAGGCGCTGCACCAGCTCGGAGAAGGGGATGAGCTCGGTGTCGGTGTCGGCGCTGCGGTCCCCGCGTACAGGAGCATCGCTTGCCGACGCCTCCTCTGCCGGGGCGTTCTCGCCGCCGAGGCGGTGGGTCAGGCGCGTGAGGAAGCGCGGGGCCCACCAGTTGTCCTCGCGCAGCAGGTGCATGACGGCGGGGACGAGGAGCATGCGGACGATGGTGGCGTCGATAAGCAGTGCAAAAATCATGCCGAAGGCGATGTATTTCATCATGACGATATCGGAGAAGCCAAAGGCCCCCGCGACCACAATCATGATGAGCGCAGCCGCCGTAATGATGCCACCCGTGTGCGCGGTACCCGCGGCGATGGCCTCATCGGTGGACGCACCCCGGCGGCGGGCTTCCACCATGCGCGAGACTAGGAAGACCTCGTAGTCCGTGGACAGGCCGAAGACGATGGCGATGATGAGCACCAAAATCGGGCTCATCAGCGGGCCAGCGGTGAAGTTGAGCAGGCCAGAGCCCAGGCCGTCGACGAACATGAGCGTCAAGATGCCCAGTGTGGCACCCAGCGACAATAGCGTCATGATGATGGCCTTGAGCGGCAGGATGAAGGAGCCGAAGACGAGCGCCATGAGGATGAAGGTGGCCAGCACCACGTAAAGGGCCATCCAGGGCAGGGTATCGAAGAGCGCGTCGAGGGATTCGACCTCCATGGCTGGGGTGCCGCCGACGTAGAGCTCCACGCCCTCCGGCGCCTCGATGTTCTCGAGTTCGTGGACGATGCGTGCGTAATCCTCGCGGTCCTGGATGCCGGCGCCGAGGACGGTGGTGCCGTCGACAGTTGCGGTCTTCGGGCCCATCGGCTCGGTAAGGCCCTGGATGGAGCGGGCTTGCATGACGACGTCGACAAGCTGCTCATTCGTGGCATTCTTCACCACGAGCTTGACCGGCTCGGTGCGGAAGGAGGGGAACTGCTCGTTGAACTGGTCTTGCGCCACGCGCGCGTCCTGGTTGGGCGGCAGGTAGGTCTCGTTGATGCCGCCGAATTTCACGCCCAGCACCGGCAAGGTCAGCGCGATGAGCAGCGCGCAGATAGCGGTGGTCATCAGACCCGCGCGGCCCATGGCCCAGCGCGGCATCCGGTACCACCACGTGTCCTCGATGCGGCGTCCGCGGCGCGAGGTCTTGCGTACGGTCCACTTGTCGATGTTGTGACCCAGCATGCCAAATAGCGAGGGCAGTACCATCACCGACAGGAGTGCGGCGAGGCCCACCGCGGAGATGGAGCCGTAGGCCACGGATTTAAGGAAGGCCTGTGGGAAGAGGAAAAGCCCGGAGAGGGACACGGCCACCATGGCGGCGGAAAAGACCACGGTCTGCCCCGCGGTGGCGGTGGTGATCGCCACGGCCTCCTCGGTATCGCGGCCCTTGTCCAGCTCCTCGCGGAAGCGCGAAACCATGAACAGGCCATAGTCGATGGCCAGGCCAAGGCCCAGCAGCGTCACGACGGCCTGCGCAAACACGTTGACCTGCTGGAAGCCGGCCAGGATTGAGAGGATTCCCAAGGAACCTAGGATGGACAGCCCGCCCACCACGAGCGGCATGAAGGCCGCGACGACGGAGCCGAAGACAATCAACAGCAGCAGCCCGACGAGCGGCAGAGCGGCCTTCTCCGCGCGGGAGATGTCCTTGGCCATACCCTCGTCCAGCGCATCGGCCACGGCAGTGGCACCCGCTACCTGCACGGGCAGCCCGCTGGAGTGCAGGGAATCCTCGATGGCGCGGAAGTCCTTGAGCGTTTGCTCGCCGTCACCCTTGAGCCCGATGGCGGCGAAGGCCGTGGAGTGATCCTGCGTGATGAGGTTCGGGTTGCGCTTATCAAAATAGCTGGTGACGGAGTCGATCTGCTCCGGGTACTGGGTCTGGAGCTCGTCGAGGAAGGCCTTGGCCTCGGCGGCGTGGGCATCGGGGTCGTCGAAAAGCAGGATGACGTCGCCGGAATTGTCGCGGCCGAAGGTCTCCAACTCGATCTGCGCCGCGCTTGTCGACGCCGCCCCCGGGTCCTCCCAGCCCTCCTGGCTCATGCGCTCCTCAAGGCGCGTGCCGAAGCCAAAGAAGAGGCCCAGAATGAGCCCGACGATGAGGAGCGGAATGACCTTGCGGTGGGCGTAGGAGAAACGGCCCCAAGAATAAAACATGCGGCTCCTAACTGTGCTCGGGCGCGCGGTCCGGAAGCAGCGCGGACAGCGGGCGGAAAGGCTGCAGCCAGGCGCCGCCTGGAGGCAGATTATCCAGGTTAACGCGCGGCAGCGGCTCGCGGAAAACGCCCTCGATGTCTTCGAGGTCGACGAACTCGATATCGGGGTGGGTCAGCGCCCACGACGCGTGCTCGTGGAAACCGAGCACGCAGGTGGGCAGACCGGAAGCTGAGAGCTGTTCCAGCAGGTGCTGGAAGTTTTGGCCATCGGCAGAGGCCACGATGACACCGGAGAGATCCTCGCGGTTGGCTTTGATGTATTCGACCATGTCGGGGTCGACGTCATCGTCCTCGTGCAGCTTCGGCTTGGCAAAGACGGCGAAGCCGACGTTGCGGATGGCCTCGACCCACGGGCGGATGACGTCGGCGCCGCCGGGCGTGACGTTGGTGAAGACGGCGGCTTCGGGGGTGGCGTCGTTGTCAAAGGCCAGCTCCACCAGCCAGCGGCCGATGGCGTCAAAGCGAGGGCGGTAGGCGGCAGTGGGGCGCCCGCCGAGGATGGCGCCAAGCCCCATGTCCATGTTGGGCGCATCCCACACCAATAGGTAGGTGCCGGCCATTACTTCTTCTCCCAGAGGTACTCGGTGATGACGTGTTCCTTATCCAGGCCTTTGCCCTCAAACTTGGTGATGACCTGGCGGTCGGTGAGAATGGGGCACTCCGGCCAGGGCCAGCCCTTGTAGTCGAGGGAGGGCTCGACCTCGACGAGCTCGTTAATCCACTCGGCGTAGCCGGCGTGGTCGGTGGCCACGTGGAGCACACCGCCGGGTTTTAGGCGGGAGGCAAAGAGGTTGAGCGTGCCGGATTGGATGATGCGCCGCTTGTGGTGGCGGGCCTTGGGCCACGGATCCGGGAAGAAGATGCGGATGCCGTCGAGGGACTCGGGCGCGAACATACGCATGAGAACTTCGATGCCATCGCCGCGGACCATGCGGATGTTCTCAATATCGTTGCGGACGATGGAGCCCAGCAGCTTGGCTAGGCCCGGCTTGTAGAGCTCGACGGCAACAATGTTGGTGTCCGTTTCCAACGGGGCCATCGCAGCAGTGGAGGTACCGGTGCCGGAGCCGATCTCCACGATGGTCTTGGCGCCCTCGCGTCCGAACCAGGCGGGGATGTCGAGGGGTTCGTCGGCAAGCAGGCGTCCCAACTGAGGCCAGTGCTCCTCGAAGAGGGCGTTCTGGTTGTCGGTGAGGGTGCCGCGACGGAAGGTCACGTTGCCGAGGCGTGGGTAGTCCAAATCATTGTTGAACTCGGCGTTGAAATCCGTCTGGAGGCCGCGGCCATGAGGCATCTGCGCGGCGGGATTCTGGGAGGAGTCTGCACTATTCATCAGTTGACATTGTTCCCTTAAGCAGGGGTGAGGGGCAACGTGCCGCGCCGTGGAGGGCGGAGGGGCGTCCAGGGGGAGGCCACACAGGACGCCGTGGGGGTAGCGGGACGGGCGTACGGGATGGACAACCCAAAGAAAATCCACCCCTGTGCGGGGGTATCTTTGGTGGTTGCGTGCCCTATTTCACACTTCGTTGTCCTTGGGTTAGTCGGGTTAACCAGGGTGGATATAACCGGGGTGGGCTGTATTACACATTCTGTTATCGCCAGTATCCGTACTCTGGTTGGTGAAACGTCGATAGGGGAAACCTTCGGCGATATAAAGCACCCTGGCCACACCGACCACAGGAGAATGTGAGATGACCGCAACCATTAAGGGCCTTGTAGGTGAACTGCCCACGAAGAACGAGAAGCTTATTTCGTGGATCAGTGAGAGCGTCGAGCTCTTCCAGCCGGAAGAGGTCGTCTTCGTAGATGGCTCCCAGGAGGAGGCTGACCGTCTCGCCGCTGAGCTCGTGGAGAAGGGCACCCTGATTAAGCTCAACGAGGAGAAGCGCCCGAACTCCTACCTGGCGCGCTCGAACCCGTCGGATGTCGCGCGCGTGGAGTCCCGCACCTTCATCTGCACCGAGACCGCCGAGGACGCCGGCCCGACCAATAACTGGGCCCCGCCGGCAGCCATGAAGGAAGAGATGACCGAGGCCTTCCGTGGCTCCATGAAGGGCCGCACCATGTATGTGGTGCCTTTCTGCATGGGCCCCATCAGCGACCCGGACCCGAAGCTCGGCGTGCAGCTTACTGATTCCGCTTATGTCGTGCTCTCCATGCGCATCATGACCCGCATGGGTCAGCAGGCTCTGGACAAGATTGGTGAGAACGGCGATTTTGTCCACGCCCTGCACTCCGTTGGTGCTCCGCTGGAGCCGGGCCAGGAGGATGTCGCGTGGCCGTGCAACGAGAAGAAGTACATCACGCAGTTCCCGGCGACCAAGGAGATTTGGTCCTACGGCTCCGGCTACGGCGGCAATGCCATCCTGGCCAAGAAGTGCTACGCGCTGCGTATCGCTTCCGTCATGGCGAAGGAAGAGGGCTGGATGGCAGAGCACATGCTCATCCTCAAGCTCACCAACCCGGAGGGTAAGAAGTACCACATCGCGGCCGCCTTCCCGTCTGCCTGCGGTAAGACCAACCTGGCCATGATCGCCCCGACCATCCCGGGCTGGAAGGCTGAGGTTGTGGGCGATGACATCGCCTGGATGAAGCTGCGCGAGGACGGCCTGTACGCAGTCAACCCGGAGAACGGCTTCTTCGGTGTGGCGCCGGGCACCAACTACGACTCCAACCCGATTGCCATGAAGACGATGGAGCCGGGCAACACCCTGTTCACCAACGTCGCGCTGACCGACGACGGCGATGTCTGGTGGGAGGAAATGGGCGAGGCCCCGGAGCACCTCATCGATTGGCGCGGCAACGATTGGACCCCGGCTTCCACCACCAAGGCGGCGCACCCGAACTCCCGCTACTGCGTGCCGATTACGCAGTGCCCGTCTGCTGCTCCGGAGTTTGATGACTGGAAGGGCGTCAAGATTGACGCCATCCTCTTCGGTGGCCGCCGCGCGGATACCGTCCCGCTGGTGACCCAGGCCTTCGACTGGAACCACGGCACCATGATCGGCGCCCTGCTCTCCTCCGGCCAGACCGCTGCTGCTGAGGGCAAGGTCGGCGCCCTGCGCCACGACCCGATGGCCATGCTGCCGTTCATGGGCTACAACGCCGGTGACTACCTGCAGCACTGGATCGACATGGGTAACAAGGGCGGCGACCGTATGCCGGCCATCTTCCTGGTGAACTGGTTCCGCCGCGGTGAAGACCGCCGCTTCCTGTGGCCGGGCTTCGGCGAGAACTCCCGCGTTCTCAAGTGGATCGTGGACCGCATCGAGGGCAACGTCGACGCCGTCGAGACCGTCGTGGGCCACACCGCCCGCCCGGAGGATATCGACCTCACCGGCCTGGACTTCGACATCGAGGATGTCCGCGAGGCGCTCGCTGTGAACCCGGCTGATTGGGCTGGCGACATGGAAGACAACAAGGAGTACCTGACCTTCCTGGGCTCCCGCGTGCCGTCTGAGGTGTGGGACCAGTTCAAGGCCCTCAAGGAGCGCGTTGAGGCTGCCTCCTAACGCCGCTTTCCGCGCCGCTGCTTTCCGACGCCCCTCCACCCAGCGGTGGCGGGGCGTCGCCGCGTTCTGGCATGTTAGGTTGGCCACAATAAGGTTAGGGTAACCTTTTAAATGGAGAAAGTCTCGCATATTCTGGCTGTATGACAACTTCTTCTTTGCCCATGCACGATCGTCCCGACTCCGAGGTTGGTGGACACTGGCTCCTCGCCCGCCTGGGAAAGAAGGTGTTGCGCCCCGGCGGGCTGGAGATGACCACCACGCTAATCGACGCCGCCGAGCTGAAAAACAAGGACGTGGTGGAGCTGGCCCCTGGACTCGGGCTCACTGCCCGCCAGATCGTGGCGGAAGGCCCGCGCAGCTACACCGGTGTGGACGAGGATCCTGATGCCGTGGCGCGCACGAAGGCCAGCCTCGCCGGCGCTTCCTCGGCTACCGTGGTGGTCAATGACGCCAAGGCCACGGGTTTGCCGGATAACAGCACGGATGTCGTCTTTGGCGAAGCCATGCTCACCATGCACGGCGAGAAGGGGAAGGCCGCGATCATGGCGGAGGCGTTCCGTATCCTGCGCCCGGGCGGCAGGTATGTCATCCATGAGCTGTGCCTGGAGCCGGACACGCTTGACGACGCCCAGAAGCTCGAGATCCGCCGCGCGCTGGCCACGTCCATCCGCGTCAACGCCCGCCCGCTGACCACAAAGGAATGGGACGGCGTGGCACGGGAGGCTGGCTTCGAGGTGACTGAGCGCCACTATGCAGATATGGCGCTGCTGCGCGCCAAGCGCAACTTGCAGGACGAGGGTGTGCTGGGCGTGGCGCGTATCGCCTTTAACGTCTTGCGCATGCCCGACGCCCGCCGCCGCGTTTTCGCGATGCGTTCGGTGTTCAACAAATACAGCGACAACCTGCAGGCCATCGGCGTGGTGCTGACCAAGCCGGCCGCGGCTGCTCAATGAGTTTCGGTGAGAGCGGTGACGTTGCCGGCGGCGTGCCGGACGGCGTGATGGAGGCCCGCCCACGTGGGATCAGCTGGCCCACGGTTGGCGTATCTGTGGTGAGCAGTTGCGTCGCCGCTGCGCTGGTCTTGGGTTTCGGCGTGCAGCTCAGCCAAGGCAAGTGGGAACAGGCGGCAGCCCAGGGTGCCGCGATGACGCAGCCAGCCGAACCGAGCGTGCCCGTGAGCAGCGACTCCGCAGCGCCGGCGGCTGCGGCAACAACGGCACCAACAACGGCGGCGTCCGCGGCGTCGCCAAGCGTTGCGCAGGACGCCCCCGCTGTGGCGTTGGAACCGGCACCGCAGGAGAATCAAGCGGCAGACCCAGCGCCAGAGCAGGCGGTGGATGAGACGGTGGAGGACCCCAACACCGGCTGGTACCCCAGTGGGGATTTCAGCGCGAGCTTTGCGGCTACTAACCCGGAGCCGACGCTCGATGACCTTAACGGCGTCCTGCACGCGCTCGTGGCCACGCCGGGATCCGATGCGGACAAGGCACACAACCTCGAGGCTGGTCTGCCGGGGACGGTGGTGCCGAGAACCATTTACAACCTGGGGATATTCCGTCCGCCGCTGGGCTGGAAGCGGATTAGCGGGCCACTGACGGTGGAGGGGAACACCGCGAGTGCCACGCTCAACGCGAGCTCGGCCGGGCGTCCCACGCTCTCGTTGCGGGTGGAGTTCCGCTACCTCGACGGGCGCTGGAAGCTGGCCACGAACTCGCTGCGCAACGGCATCGATGCGGTGGGCCTGCCCATCGCGGGCGCGTTTTAAGGCGGCGGCGTGATTGACGTTGACAACCTGAGCCACTGGTATGGCTCGCGCCGCACAGCCGCGCCTGTGCGCGACCTTTCTTGCACCTTCGCTGATGGCCGCATCAATTACGTCGTGGGGCTTAACGGCACCGGAAAGTCGACGCTCCTCGGCTGCCTTTCCGGAAGCTTGCGCCCGCGCGGCGGCAGGGTCCTGGTGGACGGGCGGGAGCTGCGCGGTACCGACTATCCGTTGCGCCACGTGGGCAGCTACTTGAGCGCAGAAGATTTCTCACCGCAGCACACCGGCCTGCGCCACCTGCAGTGGATGTGCGCCCTCGCAGGCGCGCCGGTGGAAAAGGCGGAGGCGCTGGTGCGGGCCGTCGGGCTCGAGGAGGCCTCGCGGCGCCCCATCGGAGGTTACTCGTTGGGCATGCGCCAGCGCCTGGGGATCGCCAGCGTCTTGGCGGGAAACCCGCGCAACATTGTGCTGGATGAGCCGCTCAACGGCCTAGATATCCAGGGCGTGTGGTGGCTGCGTGAGTTGCTTGCCGCGTGGGCGGAGGAGGGTCGCTGCGTGATCGTGGCCTCGCATCATCTGCGCGAGGTGGAGGCCACGACCGAGGTTGCCGACGCCTCGGTAACCATCCTCAGCCAGGGCACGGCTCTTGCCCACGGCTCCCTTGAGGACGTCATCGCCTCCACCGGCGCCCCCGACCTCGAATCCGCCGTGGCGGCGCTGATCCCGGAGCTAGGGGCACGGGCATGAAGGCGTGGCAACGCTGGCGGATAAGCCTGCGCGCCGAGTCTGTGCGCCTGGGCGGGGCGCGCGGCCCGCTGGTGCGGGTCGCCGTGCCGCTGGGGTTTGCGCTGCCGCTGGCGGTGACCTTCGGGGTGGCAGCGGTGGCGGAGCACGTCCAGTCCGCGGGAGGCATCCTTCAGGCGCAGTCCGTGGACACTACTAATGCGGCGTATTGGCCCATCTACCTGGGCAGCATCGTGTTTGCGGCATTGGGGGCGTGGGCGCAGGCCACCGCCGGATCGCGGGCCTTGCGTGCGGCGGCGCCGTGGTCAGGGCTGGATCAGCTGGCCCGCTGGTGCTTCCTGGGCGCGCTCGCGGCGGCCGCGACACTGCTCAGCGTCAGCCTGTGCCTGCTGCTCCTGCCCACGTTCTTCCCGGTGCTCTATGGGCAGGTGAACTTCTTCGCGGGCCTGCGCATGGTGGCTCTCGGCCCGGTGTACGCGTGGTTGGCGGTGGGCTACGGTGTGGCGCTGGGCCGGCTGCTGCGCTCCCCGGCGTTGAGCATCGCGGCGCTGACGGTCTGGGCGCTCTTGGTAGAAAACGCGCTGTGGCTCATCCCCGGCGGCGCGCGCCTCACCGGCTGGCTGCCCTTCCTCAACGGCGTCTTCGCTACCGGCCAGGACGTGGCGCTATTCCCGCCTTGGGGCCGTGACGGGGCGCTGGTGTACTTCGCGGCCGTGGGCGTGGCGCTCTGGCTGGCTTCTCTGCGCAGGCGCCTCGACTAAGTCTGACTCAGCCATCAGGCGCGCAGGACGATGACCAGGTTGGAGGTCACAAGCTCCCGCAGCACCGGCACCTTGGTCACCCACCAGGCCCAGGCAGGGTGGTAGCGAGGAAAGGCCGCGAGGAGCTGCGAGCCTTGCGACGTCACGCCGCGCGCCCAGTCCAGGCCTTCGCGTGCGGAAAGCGCAAAGAGCGAGGAGCCAAAGACGTTCTTCGGTGGGTGCCCATGGCGGCGGGTATAGCGGTCCCGGGCGAACTCGCCGCCCACGTAGTGCTCCCACAGGCCGGTCTCGTGCCCGCCGAAAGGTCCCAGCCACACCGTGTAGCTCAAGACCACCAGCCCGCCGGGCTTGGTCACGCGCAGCATTTCCTGGCCCATGTCCCACGGGTTGGGGATGTGCTCGGCCACGTTGGAGGAATACGTGATGTCGAAGGTGTCATCCGCGAAGGGCAAGCACGTGCCGTCGCCGCGCACGGCCTGGGCCACTGAGATGCCGGCGGCGGCCATTTCACCCACGTCCGGCTCCAGCCCCACATAACTGGCACCGCGCTGAGCAAAGGCGGACGCGAAATAGCCGGGCCCGCCCCCGACGTCGAGCACGCGCGCGCCGGTGAGGGACAAAGAATGATCGCGGGAGAGGGCGTCGACAAGCGCGGCGGTGTCCTCAGCCAGACCGCCATAAAAGATCGCGGGTGCTGTCTGCTCGAAGCGGAAGGAGCGCAGCAGCCGCCAGGAGCGGCGCAGGGTGGCCAAGGCGCGGGTGCGTTTCATAACCCACTAGGCTAAAGCATCGTCATGAAAATCCTTCTTTTATGTTGGCGCGATTCCACCCACCCGCAGGGTGGCGGTTCCGAGCGCTACCTTGAGCGCGTCGGCGAGTACCTCGCTGCCCAAGGCCACGAGGTGGTCTTCCGCACCGCGCGCCACATGAACGCCGCCAAGCGCGAGCGCCGCAACGGCGTGCTCTATTCGCGCGCCGGGGCCAAGTTCAGCGTCTACCCGCGTGCGCTGTTGTCGATTTTATTGGGGCGCCGCGCTTTGCGCGGCGCTGACGTTGTGGTGGATACCCACAACGGCATTCCCTTTTTCGCGCGCCTGGCCACCCGGGCGCCCGTGGTGATCCTGACGCACCACTGCCACCGCGAGCAGTGGCCGGTGGCCGGGCCCGTCCTGGCGCGGCTGGGCTGGTTCCTGGAATCTCGCGTGGTCCCCGCGCTGTATCGCGAGAACACGTGGGTGACGGTCTCGGAGGCTTCGAAGCGTGACCTAGAGAAGCTGGGGATTCACGGTGCGCGCATCATTGAGAACGGCCTTGATCCCCTGCCGCAGCACGTGCCCACCTTGGAGCGTGAGGCCGATATCCACCTGGTGACCTTGTCGCGCCTAGTTCCGCACAAGCAGATTGAGCACGCCATGGACACCGTGGCGCGGATTCCGGGCGCGCTTCTCGACGTCATCGGTTCCGGCTGGTGGGAATCCCAGCTGCGCGAGTACGCCCGGGCCCACGGGGTGGAAGACCGCGTGCGCTTCCGCGGTCAGGTCACTGAGGACTATAAACATGCGCTCCTCGCGCGCGCCGACGTGCACCTTATGCCCTCCCGCAAAGAAGGCTGGGGTTTGGCAGTCATGGAGGCGGCCCAACATGGGGTTCCCACGGTAGGTTATGCCTTTGGCCTGCAAGACAGCGTCATCGACGGCAAGACGGGCGTGCTGGTCCACCACGAGTCCGAGTTCGCTCCGGCGGTGCGCATGCTTGTCGACGACCCCTCCCTCCGCCACCGTTTAGGCAACGCCGCGCGCGAGTTGGCGGCTACTTTTTCGTGGGAGAAGACCGGCGCGCGCTTCGAAGAATTACTAGAAGCGGAAGTGCGCACCAAGCGGCGCTAAGCCCCCACGGGGCGGGTGCCGGTTGCGCGTTCGTGGTGGCGGCGATGCGGCCGTCCTCGACGACCGCGCCCACGCCGAGTTCTTCCAACCGGTCGAGGTTGCGGTTGTCCCAGGCCTCTGCGGCCGCTAGGTAGCGCGGCGATGGCTCATCCACTGTCACACCGTCGACGGTGAGCTCGCCGGAGTCGAGCTTGTTCGCGGCCTTGGAGTAGGGGTCGAGGGCGATGCCGCCGTCGAGCGTGATCATGGCGGGGCGGTCGGCGAAGAAGGTGAGGCGCCCGTCGAGGTCTTCGACGAGCTGGCGGTCGATGCCCGTTTCGCGTGGGCGTAACACGGCGAGCTCCTTAGGAGCATCGGGGGCCTGCAGCAGGCAGGCACACAGCGCGAGTGCGGCCGGAAGCTGGCGCAGGGACGCGATGCCCGCCACGGCCAGCGGCAGGGCGAGCAAGGTGAGTTTGGAGGAATCGCGCAGCAAACCCGCGCCGGGGATGTGCTCGATGGCGAAGGCGATGAGACCGGGGGCGAGTGCGCCGAGGATGGCCAAGCCCATGCCGAGAACCGCCAGGGCCGCGAGCGGACGCAGCTCGCGCCGGGGCAGGCGGGTGGCGCCAAGAATGGCGAGGGCGGCGACGGCCAGGCCTGCCAGGGCGAAGCCCTGCTCGCGGGAAGCCGGTACTGCTGCGGCATTCCAGATGCCGCCGAAGCCGAGCAGCGAGCCGACCGCACCCACGTAGGCCTCCGCGCGCGGGGCGAAGGCCGCGGCCTGGGCGGCGGGGTCGCCGGGAGCGGCAGGGGCGGTGAGAACACCGCCCACGAGGCTTGGAACTAGCCACGGCAACCACAACAAAACTGAGCCGCCCGCGAAGAGCCACCTTCTTCGCCCCTCGCGCTCACAGGCAACCGCGATGAGGCCCCCGAAGAGCCCGCCGGTGGGCGTCAAGGACGCGGCCCACAGCGCTAGCCACGCCACGCGCGGGCGCGCGTTGAGGCAACCCCACGCGATCACGGGCGCCAACCAGGCCGCGACCGCCAGCGACCACTGGCCCTGCAGGAGGCGCTCGATGACGAAAGGATTGGCCACCGCGCACGCCATCGCCGCGGCTGCTGCCCACGGGCTGGACTCGCGCGCCCACCGGCCCGCCACCCACGCCGAGGCACTCGCAGCAGCAAGGATAAAAACCCGGGCCAGCCACGCCCCGCCGAACAGGGCCAGCACCCCGTCTTGCGGAGCATTGCGTGCGGGCAGGTCGCCGGCGCCGAAGGCAGAGGCGCTCAGAGCTGGGTTATCAATCAGCACCATGTCGCGCCACAGGAACTCGCCGGGCAGCACAAAAGGCCAGCACACCGCGAGCACGAGCACCACGCCCCACGCGCCGAGGGCGGCGCGCGTCGCAAGGGAGGTAGTCACGGGCGCCTACGCGCTCTGGGCGGCATGACGGCGCATGAACATCGCGGCCGCCACCGCCAACAATGCCACGCCGATGGCCTTGCCCAGCCAGCCGACGAGGCTCAAGACCTTGACCGTATCGATGACCCTGCGAACCGAGTCGAGGCGTTCGGTGCGGGTGGAATCGGACCAGGAGAGGGGGACGTCGAGAAGCGCGCGTTCTTGTGTGTCATCGGCGTCGACCATGGCCTGGGCCTGGCTCGCATCCGTGGCCCAGAAGATGCGCGGGTGTTCCTCCTCGTTGACGATGGTGCCGGTCGTGGGTTCGACCCACACGGTGCGGCTCACCGCGTAGAAGGGCTCGAGGATGACGTGCGATTTCGGCTTGAGGTTGTAGCGTTCCAGGGATTCGGGCGAGTAGAAATCACCCGCCGGGCCGGAGCGACGAGCATCGAGGTCGAAGACCTCCGCGAGCGAAACCGGCGCGACATCCTGGCGGAAGACGTAGGTGGGGATGCCGTCGAGCTTCTCGTCGCGCAGAAAGTCGATGGGCTCCGCGTCCTGGGTGAGTGGGTCGAAGAAAGGGTAGGAGCGCTGTTCCGCCCCGGCGGGGAAGAAGTAGCTGATGCCGTCGCGCTCGACCTGGTCTTCCACCTGCAGGTCAAGGGCGGGAAGCTCGATATTCTGCGTCGTGTTCGGGCCCGCCACCGGGTAGGTGGACTCGCGGTTGAGCAGGGATTCCTCGGTGATGTGCACGACGGTGTCGCTGTCCAAGGTGAGCGTGGTGGTGGATTGTGCGCGGGCCACGGAATCCTTCTCCGCAGAGGCAGTCGTGGTGTGGCGGGTGAACTCGACCCCGTCCTGTTCCGCGCGGACCGTGATGTCGAGGTCCCTGGGCAGCGGGCGGGCCTGGTTGTTATACAGCGGCGGAAGGATGGACCCGAGTATGAGGAACACCGCGGCGGCAATCGTCACCTGCGCTAGGCGGGAGCGAAGGAACACGTCAGCTCCGATCGGTCGAGGGATTCACTGCAGAAATAGTATCGTAGTGGGCCATGCGCTTTCTCCCTGAGCTCGAAGGCGTGCGTGCGCTGGCAGCGTTGGCGGTCGTGATCACGCACGTGTCTTTCCAGACGGCAACCGGCTGGGCCTGGGCTGAGAGGCTGGATTATGGGGTGGCGGTCTTCTTCGTGCTCAGTGGTTTCTTGCTGTGGCGCCGGCGGCACGCGCACACGGCGGGGCAGTATCTTCTTTCCCGCGTGGCGCGCTTGGCACCGCTGTATGTGGTGTGCGTGGTGGCGGTACTCGCCTTGCTTCCCGACGCCTCCCCCTTAACCCTCCCGCAAGTCATCACCAACCTGACTGGTACGCAGCTCTATATTGCCGATGGCCTGGTTCCCGGGCTTACGCAATTGTGGTCGCTGTGCGTGGAGTTCGCCTTCTATGCGGTGTTGCCGCTGTTGGCGTGGGGATTGGATAGGTTTTCTGTGCGTTGGCGGGTTGTGCTCATTGCGGTTGCTAGCGTGCTGAGTCTGTTGTGGGGCTTCCTACCCTTTGTCGCCGGTTATGAATCCGGCGATATCAACACGCAGATTTGGCCGCCGGCGTACTTTTCGTGGTTCGCGGTGGGAATGTTGGCCGCGGAGGCTGAGGCGGCTGGGGTGCGCCTGCGCGCTGGGCGCATTGTGCGGCTCGCTTGTTGGGTGGTGGCCGCGGGCTGCGTGTGGCTGGCCAGCCGCGAGTGGTTCGGCCCGCAGGGCTTGGTGCATCCAGAACCGGGTGAGTTTGCGCGGCGCATTGCGGCGGGGGCGGTGTGCGGGGCTTGCATCGTGGTGCCGGTAGCGCTGGCACCGCGCGAAAGCTGGCTCTCCTCCGCTGTGATGCGGGCGCTGGGCCGCTGGTCTTATGGGGTTTTCATGTGGCATGTGGCGGTGCTGGCCATCGCTTTCCCGCTGTTGGGCGTGTCTGCCTTCTCGGGTGCTGCCTGGGATTTCGCGGTGGTACTGGTCTTTACGGTGGTGGTCAGCTGTGTGCTGTCCGCTGCGACCTACGTGCTTGTGGAGGTCCCCGGCCGCGACCTCATCCGCTCTCTCGCCTTTACTCGCGGCCGCATCGCCGTCCCGCGTTCGTTACCGCGCCAGGCAGATAGCCCTGCCGGCTCCGCTTCTGCGAGCTCTGCCAGTTCCGGATCCCATTCCGCTACCGTGGGCTCCGGATCCCTCGCCAGCGCCGCTGGCTCGACTGATTCCGCCGGTTCGGTGGGGTCGTAGACGCCACTTCACACATGGCATTTTCCAGAAGGCATTAGTCAAACGGTTTCCTTGCCCCCAAACAAACCTTTTACATCGCCGCAGATGGTTTCCTTGACCCCAAAGACACCTTCTGACTAATGCCTTTTGAGGGGAACCATCTGGGGCGGGGCCGCGTATCTAGGACGTGCGGCGGGGCGGGAGGCAGGCACACGTGATAGCCGCGACGCACAGCAGTTGCACGAGCAGCGAATCGCCGGCGTAGCCCTCCGCGGGCCAGGGGGCGCGGGCGAGCATCGCGCCCGCGGCCAAGGTGAGCGCGCCCGCTAAGTAGTCGGGGCGCAGCGTGGTCCAGCGGGTAACGCCCCACGCCGCGGCAGCGGCGGCCACACCGGGCAACCCCGCGACGAGTGTCATGGTTAAGACAATGAGCACGATAAGTAGGAGCGAAGCCGAGGGAGAAACACGGCCAGGGGAGAGCGTACGAGAAGCAACGGAAGTGGTGGAGCTGGCTGGGCTGGTCGAGGCTGCGTCGTGAGCTGCGTAAGACGCAGCCGCGACAGAGGTAGCGGAATGGCGGGGGCGACGGGCCATGACGAGCAGGCACAGTGCGGTGGTCAGCGCGGCGAGCGCGCCGCCGAGGCCGAGGCCCACGCGGTAGGCGCGGTCAGCCACGAAGGACATGTGGAAGGTCCCGCTAGCGCCGGCGGGGATGAGGAAGGCTTGCGTGTCGGCATCGATGGAGCGCGGTTCGAGGGCCTGCGGTTCCGAGCTGGAGGCCGGCGTTGAGTCCGGCGCTGAGTCTTGTGCCGAACCTGACGTCGAGACCGCGGCTGTGCTGCGGGAGCGCAGCTCGCCGCGCAGGCCCTCGTTGAAGGCGCGGCCGGTGATAAGGAGGCGGTCGTGGTCGGCGGGCTCGATGGGCTCGCCGGAAGCGAGCGGGGTATAGCCGGTGTCGGATGGGTCGGCAGCGGCGGCGGCCGGGTCCGCGGAGGAACCGGTTTTGTCCTCGGAAGCTGCACGCGAGGAGGCGGGGAGGGGATCGGGCAGGGAGGACGCGGTATCGGTCAGGGCCGCCCAGTCGCCGGTGGTGCGCAGGAGGTGCTGCCCGGCGGACAGATTGAGGGTGGAGTTGGGGGCGTGGGGGGAGCCGTCGATAAGCACTGTCTTCTCACCGGAGACCCGCACTGTCATGTCGCGCGGGGTAGTAAAGGAGCGGATGAGGATGTGCTCGTTGTCTTGCTGGAAGAGGAACTGCTCGGCATCGGGCGAGGTATCGGGCACGGTGATGAGGCGCCGCGGGGTGGGCTGGTCCACGATGGACGCCTCCGCAATCCCGGTGCGGCGCTGCGGCTCGATGCGGATGGTGGAGGCCTTCGCGCCGGGCACGCGAATATCGCGGGCGCGGTAGGCCTCCATGGTGACCGTCACCTTGGAATCGCCGTTGTGGATGGTCACCTCAGTCGTGCCGGTGGTCATTAGACGCAGCGTGGGCGAGGTCCACGTGGAGTCGGAGTGCAGCTCCAACCAGCCGGAATCGCCGGGCGCTGGCCACCACGCGGTGGAGTTCTCGCCGTCAACGGCCGCGGTGAGAGCGCGCGCCGGGTTCGCCCCGCCGAAGGAAGAGGCATCCGCGGAAGACGAGGACGCGGTGACGCGACCATCGTGCTCCACCACTTGGGTCAGAGGGCCGGCGGAGGGGTAATCGCGCAGGCGATTGCGCACGGTGGAGGGGTCATCAGGGGCTAGCGGCGCGGAGACCGGGCCGGTAAGCGTGCCGTAGTTGCGGTCGCGCAAGGTGGGTGTGTCGGTCACGATGTCGGCGTTGGCGGAGACGAGTTCATGGGGACCGGAGAGGAGCGCGAGCGATTCCCCACCGCCCGCCACGCGTGGCGGATCCGCAGGCGCCAGGTTCATGGAGAGGTCGCGGTCGAAGACAACGACATCGACCTCCCCGAAGGTGTGGACCTCGCCTGGAATATGGACCGAAGAACCAGAAATCAGGTCGTGGCGTACCGCGACGGCCCCGATGCCCAGGCGCTGCAACACATAAGGCGCGGACGCGGGATCACGGGAAATCTGCGCCATCGCACCGTCCAGGCCACGGATAGCCTCGGGCGGGATGAGGGGAACGGCGTCGCGGACGGCCCAGGGGACGTCGAGAAGCGGCTGCGCCGGCTCGTCACGCGTCCAGCCCCAGTCCTGCCGCGCAAAGGAGGCCGGGGGGTAGATGAGCACGCGCGTATCCAGCGAGTTCATGAAAGAGGCGGCTTCGTGCCAATAGGCGGGAACCTCCTCGTAGGCGCCCTTCGGCAGCAGCCGGCCTGCCCAGGCGGGGGCGGTCGCGCCCACCACCACGAGGCACACCAGAAGGCCCGCTGCTTCACGACGCCCCGGGGACAACGTCCGCGGCAACCTCACCCGGGCGGCAATCGCGGCCACGCCGAGCAGCAGCGGGAGGCGCACCAGCGGGTCGAACTTGTGCACGTTGCGCAGCGCGGCCAGCGGGCCGTCGAGCGCGTCGAGGTACCAGGCGGCATGCGTGCCCAGTACGGCCACGCCCACGAGCAACATCGCAGACCAGAGTCGCGGCAGGCGGGACAGGCCCACCAGGCCTAAGGTGGCAACGCTCACGGTGACGAGCACGAAGACCGGCTCGGTGGCCAGCTCATTGCCGGCGACGCGCTCGGTATCCACAAACGGCGCCCAGCTGGTGGTGCCGCGCAGGATTTCTGCCAGGTTAAGCCAGCGAGTGGTTACGCCGGCGGACTCGATGAATTCCGTAAAGGGCGGGGCATAGCGGCCCAAGATGAGCAGCGGGATAATCCACCACGCGGATACCGCCGCGCAACCGGCCAACCAGGCCAGGCCAGTCTTGCCCGCGCGCCGCCACAACAGAATCACACCCGCCGGCAAGCAGGCAGCCAGCGTGGCCGTGGCGTTGACCGCGCCCATGTACGCCACTGCGACGACCGAGGGCGCGGCATCCCGCCAGCCCAGTGTGCCCGGCCGCAGGAAGGGCAGCAGCACCCAGGGTGCTAGCATGACCGGCCAGGTCTCCGAGGAAATCGCGCCCAGCGTGGTCAGCGTGCGCGGGGAGAGCGCGTAGAGGAGGCTGCCCATCAGCGCGGCATAGCCCGGCGCGGCGGGAAGTACTGTGCGGACCACGCGGAAGAAACCCAGAAAGCCCACCGCCAGGACTAAGAACCACCAGGCGCGCTGCGCTATCCAATCCGGAAGTGGATCCGCCAGCAAGAAGAACAAGCCCTGCGGGAAGAGATAGCCATAGGCCTGGTTCTGTAGCTGGCCCAGCGTGAAAGTATCGGTATAAGCATGCAGCGCGCCGGCCAAAAACCCAGCCGGGTTGGCCACCAGATCGTGCTTGGTATCGGCGGCGGTCAGCCCCCACGGCTGCACCAGAACCACGAGGGCTAAAAAGAAAAGCCCCCCGATGCGTGCGCGCACGCTACTCGCGGGAGCCGTACTCCGGCCCGCCCATCACGGCGTCGGAGGCCTTGACGGAGTTATCGTTCGGTACGGCATCTGCCTGCGAGAATTGGGCAATGCCCAGGATGGTTACGACTCCCAGCGCCACGCCGACGACCGCGCTGCCCAGGGCCGGGCCCAGGGTGCGCTTGTTGAGGGAATCGCTGTCGAATGCCATGGCGCCAGATTCTAGCAGCTAAAAGCTGCCTTTAGGAGTCGCTTTCTTCCGCGTCGTCCTCATCGTCGTTCTCCGGCGGCACGATGAAGACCGGCAGACCGGCGTTGCGCACGATGTACTCCGCCGTGGAATTCGTCCACAGCGAGCGGAAGCCGGTGAGGGCGCGAGTACCGGTGACGATGACGTCGATGTTGAGTTCTTGGGCGGCGTCGACAATCGCGCTCTGAATCGTCGTTACGGATTCCACCAGGTGGGCATGGCCCCGCAGCCCCAAGGTCTCCGCCTTGGCGATGCCCTGGCGGCAGATGGCGAGGGCCTCCTCGTAGGCCGGATCGTCCTCCACGCTGTCCGGCGAGACCGTGGATTGGTGCAGCCCGGTGCGGCTGACGGCGCGGGCAGCCTGGCGCGCGGACGGCTCCCAGGCGGTGAGGATTTCGACGTCGGTGGGGCGCAGGAGCCGCGCGGCGTACTCGAGGGCGCGGTCGGCGCGGTCGGAGCCGTCATAGGCAATGAGCATGGTCTCTCCGTTATTCATGTGGCCATCCTAACAACCAGGTGTTGCCCGTGCGGGTGCTTCAGGCACACTGGTGGGCATGAGAAAAGCAATGCCTGCCCTCCTGTTGAGTGCTAGCTGTGCGCTGAGCGCGTGTAGCGAGGAGCCTGCGCTTTCCGACGCCCCGCCCAGCGAAACCAGTGCCCCGCCCACTAGCGCCGCGTCGGGGGACTCGACACCGCAGGATGCTGCGCCCGAGGACGTCCGCGCCCGCGCCGCCGCCAAACTCATGCCGCCGGCGCTGAACTATGACGATGCCCGCGCGAAGCTGGAAGCCGGCGTGGGCGGGCTCTTTATCCCCAGCTGGGCCGACCCGGAATTGCTCAGCGATGGCCCGCGGGGAGTAAACGCTTTGCGCGAGGAAATAGGCCGCGACTTCGAGGTCTCCATCGACTTCGAGGGTGGGCGCGTGCAGCGCTTCTCCGACATCTTGGGCGACTATCCCTCCCCGCAGGCCATGGCGGAGGGGCATAGCCCAGAAGAGGTCGAGGCCCTGGCTACGGAGATCGGGCACAGCCTGCGCGCCCACGGCGTGACGGTGGACTTCGCCCCGGTGCTCGACGTGGACGGGGGAGGCCTAGAGGTCGTCGGCGACCGCGCCTTCTCCACCGACCCGGCGGCCGCCGGTGAGTATGGCGCGGCCTTTGCCCGCGGGCTGCAGGCTGCCGGTGTGAAGGCCGTGTTCAAGCATTTCCCCGGCCACGGGCGCGCCTCCGGGGACACGCACTTGGGTGAGGCCGTTACCCCGCCGCTGGAGGAGCTCTCTGGTCACGAGTTCGTGCCTTTCCACACGGCAATCCCGCAAGCGCCGGATGCGGCCCTCATGATGGGGCACCTCGTGGTACCAGGCCTCGGCGATGAGCCCGCCTCCCTCAACCCGCGGGCCTACCAGTTAGCCCGCGAGGAGCTGGGCTTCGAGGGCACGATTTACACCGATGACCTGGGAGGTATGGCTTCCATCTCGGAGAATTTCAGCGTGCCGGAGGCCGTGGCCGCAGCCCTTGCCGCAGGTGCCGATATGCCGCTGTGGTCCACCGACGATGACATCAACGCGGTCATCGACGCGGCCGCCGAAGTCGTGGCCCAGCACGAGGGCGACTAGTAAAAACCAGCTGGCAGCCGTTAATCTCGTACACGTGAAAAAGGCAATCGGACATAGGCAGCAGCGACGCAAGGGGCTCCATGTGACCCTTGGTGTGCTCGTCGGCCTCCTACTCATCGCCGGCATCGCCTACGCGTGGGACGTCATGGCCAACCAGCACAAGGTTCCGCGCGCGACGTCGGTCGGCGGCGTGGACATCTCCCGCATGGAGCGCACCGCTGCGGTGGAGAAGCTGGAGCAGGAACTCGGGGACGTCGCGGCCCAGCCCGTGGATATCCGCGCCGGGGAGAAAAGCTCGCAGCTTATCCCCCAAGATTCCGGCCTGAGCCTGAACTATCAGAAGGCCGTCGATGGCATTCCCGACGCCTCCCTGAACCCCTTCTCGCGCTTGTACAGCTTCATCAAGCCCACCCAGGAAATCCCTGTCGCCGTCGACGTTGATGAAACGCAGCTCTCCGGAGAGCTCGAGCGCGTTGGCAACGATCTGAAGGTCGAACCGGAGGACGGAAACCTGGAGCTTATCGACGGCTCCCTCAAGGAGACCAAACCCAAGCTCGGCCAGGCAGTCGAAGAGGGGGAGCTGCACGAGGGTGTGGTCAAGCACTGGCTCGACCCCGAGGGCGTCGAGGTTGAGCCAATGGTGGTGGAGCCGCAGATTAATGATGAAGCGATTGAAGCCATGCGCACCGGGGATGCCGCCCGCGCGCTGGATAACCCGCTGACCCTGAAGGGCGAGAACAACACCGCCGGCACCCTGCGCAAGCCGGAGATTTCCCAATTTGTCTCCATCGCTGCCGAAGACGGCGAGCTGCGTCTCAAGGTGGATAAAGACCGCGCACGCGAGCTCTTCCAAGAGCGCATGCAAGGCTCCGAGGTGCCCGGCACCAACGCCAAGATTTCCTTCAGCGGAAATGACAAGCAGATCACGCCCTCGGTGGATGGCTCCATCATCGACTGGGAGAAGACCTTCGAGGGCTTCGAGGACCGTGTGAGCAGCGAGGATGACCGCGAGTGGGACGCCGATTATAAGCCGGACCCCGCGGACTTCACCACGGAGATGGCGGAGAAAGCCACCTTCGATGAGACCGTGTCCGAGTTCTCCACCGGCGGTTTCTCCGGGGCCTCCGGCACCAATATCCGCCTGGTGGCCCAGGAGGTCAACGGTGCCGTGGTCAACCCGGGTGAGACCTTCTCCCTCAACGGCTACACCGGCCCGCGCGGTACCGCGCAGGGCTATGTGGAATCCGGCATCATCATCGACGGCCACGCGGGCAAGGCCGTGGGCGGCGGCATCTCTCAGTTCGCCACCACCTTGTACAACGCGGCCTACTTCGCCGGCATGGAGGACGTGGCACACACCCCGCACTCCTATTACATTTCGCGCTACCCGGCTGGCCGCGAGGCCACCGTGTACGAAGGCGCAATTGACCTGCAGTTTAAGAACACCTCCAACCACCCGGTGCGCATCGAAACCAGCTTTGGTGACGAGATCACCGTGCGCTTCAAGGGCGTGAAGACGGTTGAGGTCGAGTCCATCAACAACGGCCGCTGGGCCAAGACCGAGCCGCAGCGCAAGTCGGTGAGCGAGGACTGCTCGCCGTCGTCTGGCACGCCGGGCTTCACCACCTCGGATACCCGCGTGATCAAGGACCTCTCCGGCAAGGAAATCTCCCGGGAGACCACCACCACGGTCTATGACCCGCAGCCCATCGTTACCTGCGGTTAAGCCATGACCCGGCCGATGCACACCGCGGTGAAGGACCCGGCGGACGTCGACCAGCTGGCCCGGCATCCGGTTGCCTTCCGCCGGGTGGCTGGCCTGTTCGGCGCGCACCGCGGCACGCTGCTGCTGGTGGTGGCGCTCATCATGGCGACGTCTGGGCTGACGGTGGTGCAGCCTTTCCTCGTACGCCGCACCGTGGATGAGGCCATTCCTAAACACGACACCGCGCTGCTGCTGTGGCTCGTCGGCGGCATGCTGGCCATCACCGTGGTCTCCCAGGCCATCGGCGTTATTCAGTCCTTCCTGTCGGCGCGGGTGGGGCACACCATCATGCATGAGCTGCGCACGCAGGTCTTTGCCAACCTGCAGCGCCAATCCCTGCAGTTCTTTACCAATAACCCAGGCGGTGAGATTCAGTCCCGCCTGACCAATGACATCGCGGCGATGCGCGGCATGGTGACCACCACGGCGACCTCCGTGGCCAGCAATCTCACCATGACTGTGGCGACGTTGGTGGCGATGGTGGCGCTCTCGCCAACCCTGTCATTGTTGTCTCTCATTGTCTTGCCTCCCGCCGTGTGGCTCACCCGCCGCGCCGCCGTTCTGCGCCGCAGCCTCATGGAGAAAAACAGCCGCGCGCAGGCGACGCTGCAGCAGACCATTTCGGAGAATCTCTCCGTTTCCGGCATGCGCCTGGCGGCCACGCTGGGCGCGCAGGAGCGGGTCTATGGCGCGTTTGAGAAGACCTCCCGCTCCCTCATCCGCCTCGAGCTCGAATCACAGCTGGCCGGGCGTTGGCGCATGGCACTGACCCAAATCATTTTCGGAGTCATGCCGGCGCTCATTTACCTGGTGGCCGGCCTGCGTCCGGGTATTACGATTGGCACGCTCATTGCCTTTTCCACCCTGCAGACCCAGATTTTCCGCCCCATTACCGGACTGCTCAACGTGGGCGCGCAGTGGGTGGCGTCGATGGCGCTGTTCAGCCGCATCTTCGAGTACCTGGACCTAGAACCCGATCTCACCGAGGCCACCCGGCCCGCCCAGCTTGCCGACGCCTCCCTCACCCTCCACCACGTCTCCTACCGCTACCCCGGCACCGACACCGACGCGCTGAGCGACGTCTCCCTTTCCATCCCCGCCCACACCACCACGGCCCTTGTGGGGCATACCGGTTCCGGCAAGTCCACTGTCGCCGCACTGTTGGCGCGCTTAGCCGACCCCACCGAAGGCACCGTGCACCTGGGCGGGGTAGACCTGCGCGATATTCCGCCGGCGCAGCGCGCGGCGGTCATCGGCGTGGTTTCCCAGGAGACCTACCTCATCCACGGCACAGTGCGGGAGAACCTCCTCTTTGCGCAGCCCGATGCCAGCGAGGAACAGATGTGGGCGGCGCTTAACGCCGCGCGCGTGGACGAGGTCATCGCCGCGCTGCCGGAAGGCCTGGACACAGTGGTGGGCTCGCGTGGCTACCGCTTCTCCGGTGGTGAGCAGCAGCGCCTCTCGCTGGCGCGTACGCTGCTGCGCCAACCCCAGGTGCTCATCCTCGATGAGGCCACCTCGGCCCTCGACAACGAAACGGAGCGCGCTATCCAGGAAGCAGTGCTTGGTGCGGACGCCACCCGCCTGGTCATCGCGCACCGCCTGTCCACCATCCGCGATGCCGACCAGATCGTCGTCCTCGACGCCGGCCGCGTGGCCGAGCGCGGCACCCACGCTGAGCTGCTTGCGTGCGGCGGTGCCTATGCGGCGCTTCTTCGTGCTGTCGACGAGGCTCAGAGTACGTAGAGAGCTCTTGTCAGGAATCTTAACGCTATTAACTCTTTGGTACGTGGGCTGTTGAAGGCTGAGAATCTAAATGAGTTCAGGGTACCTTGAGCGCTCTTGGTGACGCTTCCTTTTATGGGGCATCAAAGGGGATGTTCTACCTGGTGGTATTGGCAGCATATATGGTTCGTTTCGTCGTCGTTGGAAGGTGCTCTCTGGGAAGCTACTCTCCTGCGTGAAGCTTGCATTCTATGTAACGGGTGTAAAATCGAGCAGGCTTACCCCCTTAAAGGGGCAATGTGTTCAGTTTCACACGAAGCTAGATGACGTCTCGAAAACATTAGTTGAACTGCAGAAGGAGTCTTCACGTTTGGGTGGACCGTGCGGATTCTTGAGAAGTTTAGCCGGATTTGCGGGGGAGGAGCTTTAGTTGGGGACTTTGCCCAACACGCTGGGATAGAATCTAGTTATGTAATCCACAGGCTATCGTTAGTTAAGGTTGGGGCCTGCGTAGACGTTTCCACCTGAAAACTACTCTCGGCAGGCGAAAGAATCTTAGCAACGGGTCAGGTCATGGTGCGTGAACCGTGGGGAATGGATTGCACACAGCCAATGAGGCGCGGTGTCTCATTTCAGAACTCGTGTAAAGGACCAGTTTCCGTGAACAAGATCTCTCGTACCGCTCGTTCAGTTGCCTTCGCTGCTATCGCCGGACTCGCTTTGGGTGTTTCCGCTCCGGGTGCACTGGCCCAGGAGAACCCTGGCGCTGAGCAGGGGGCCGTGAACAAAGCAAACATCGATTTCACTAAGAAGGGTTCGATCACCCTCTTCAAGAAGAAGGGTGCCGAGACCAAGAGTCGGGCCACTGGTAAGGAAATGGCGGGCGTTCCGGGTGAGGTTCTGCCTGGTGTGACCTACAAGATCACCAAGCTCGATTACGACTTGCAGAAGGATGATTGGGCGGCGTTCCCGAAGTCGGCTGCTGACGTCAAGGACGACAAGAAGACTGCGGAAACCAAGGAAGAAACCACCGACACTGATGGCAAGGCAGCTTTCACTGATCTGCCTTTGGGTATCTACTTGGTAGAGGAAACTAACGCTCCGGCCGGCATCGTTGCCGGTGCTCCGTTCATCGTGTCGGTGCCGATGGTTAACGAGGCATCGGATGCCTGGAACTACGACGTCATCGCGTACCCGAAGAACACGAAAACCACGACCAAGAAGACTGTCAAGGATGCAGATCAGAACATCCAGGACGCGTACACCTACACCATCAACGCGGATGCTCCGACTTGGGGTGAAGGCAAGAGCCTGACTGCCTTCCGCTTCGAGGATCAGCTGGATCAGCGCCTTGATTTCCAGGAGGTCACTGAAGTTAAGGCTGGCGATACGGTTCTCACTGCGGGTGACTACAAGGTCAATGACCCGAAGGCCAACGGCAACAAGCTTGTCGTAACCCTCACCGAGCAGGGCCTGGCTAAGGTCAACTCCGGTGACAAGTTGTCCCTGACTTTCGACGTCAAGCGCAAAGAAGTCGGTGCCACCACTGAGCTGAAGAACCAGGCTGACGTCATCTTCAACAACCCGAACACGGGCAATGAGGTCAAAAACAAGACCAACGAGGTCGTGACCTATCACGGCAAGCTCAAGGTTGTGAAGAAGGATGGCAAGGAAGCCGGCAAGGTCCTGCAAGGTGCGGAGTTCGAGCTCTACCGATGTGCCTCCGCGCAGGATAAGCTCGAGAACCCGCTGACGGTAAACGGTGCGAACAAGTGGACCACCGGTGAGGACGGCACCATCACTATCGATGGCTTGCATGTCACCGATTTCGCGGACAACGCACAGGTCACTGACGTGAAGAAGTTCTGTCTGAAGGAGACTAAGGCTCCGGCCGGCTATGCGCTGCCGGAGAAAAACGTTACTGAGATTGACTTCACTCGCGACAACATCGCGAAGACTGGTGAACTGAACGGTGACGACAAGATTACCCTCGTGTCCGAGATCGACAACATTAAGCAGGACACCCCGAACCTGCCGATGACCGGTGGCGCCGGTGTGGGCATCCTGGCTGCTATTGGCGCAGCGATTGTTGCTGCTGGTGCTTGGTTCGCTCGTCGTACCGCGCGCAACTAATAGCCGGGCATAGTTCCGGTGGTGCAGACCATCCATGATGGTCTGCACTGGGGGTCGGGTAACCAAAGTAGGGTGCTCGACCCAGTTAGGGGACTTAGATTGCAGTCCCCTTCTTTCTCTCTCGTTGTTATCCCGGTCGCGCGGTGTTTGCGCGTGGGACATTGATTTGGGTGGTGCGGGTCGTTGACTTCGGTGTTAGACCAAGATTCGAGCCGGCGGCACAGGCGCCGTGGAGGCTTAGTTCTTCCGGCGGTAGTCGTTGTCGTCGGGTTGTTGGTGATGCTGTACCCAGTGGTCTCGACCGCATGGAACAATTGGAATGCCTCAAGGGTGGCGCAGGAATATGCGCGACTGGATAAAGAGACACCGGCGCAGGTTCAGGATTCGGTTTGGGATGCTGCGCATGCATACAACGAGGAGCATACGTCGGGTCCGATTCTGGATCCGTGGCTGAACCGTATCGGGGTAGACAATCCCGACTATGAGGCTTATCTGAAGCAGTTGGGCGAGAACGAAGCGATGGCTCGACTCGTGTTCCCAGCGGTGGACGTTGATTTACCGGTGTTTCACGGCACCGCGGATAAGACACTGCAGCGTGGACTGGGACATTTATATGGTTCTGATTTGCCGGTAGGCGGATCAGGAACCCACTCCGTCATTACGGGGCATACGGGTCTGGCAAATTCGACGATGTTTGATCACCTCGACTCTGCCACCGAGGGAGACGTGTTCTACATCCAGGTTGCTGGCCACAAATTGAAGTACGTCGTCGACAGCATTCAAGTGGTTCTGCCGAGTGAAGTTGATGGTCTACGGCCAGTCGCCGATCAGGATTACGTCACGCTGATTACCTGCACCCCGTACGGGATCAACACACATCGCTTGTTGGTACGTGGCCATCAGGTTCCTATGGAGCCGGGGGAGGAGTCGGTATTTGAAGGCTCCCACGGCCCGGGTTGGCAATGGTGGATGTACGCACTGTTGGCTGCGGTGATTGTCATTGGTTGCTGGCTGGTGTGGTGGCTGCGACGGCAGAAGGCGGCCGGAGCACATGAAGTTATTAATGAGAAAAGTAGCGTGCGGGAGTAAGGCGATGAAGAGGTTGACAAATACATGGTCGGCCCGAATGTTTGCCGTCGGAGTAGCGTGTGCAATCGCGTTCGCGGGGCCGGGCATGGTTGCTGCGGAAGCGGTGCAGGTTGCCGGGCAACAGACTACTGGTGCGGAACGCACCGTAGATACGGATACGGTGACTGTTCGGCTTACGCAGGGCAATCCCGACGACGATGGGCAGGCACCTTCGGGAAAGATTCAGGGAGTCACGATACATCTGGCCCGGCTCGCCGGCCTAGATCCAAACAACGCTGACGATGTAGCACGCGTGCAAGACGCGGGTCTGGCCGAGGTTCGTGAATGGCGTACCGACGTGCACGTGGACCAGGTCACCGATGCCAATGGAGAAGTGACCTTTGACGGTCTAGCGGATGGCTTCTACGTAGTGACGTCGTCGGCGCCAGATAACTCCTACCGGGAGATCAACCCATTTGTGGTAGCGGTTCCATTCCACACTGTGGCGGACAATCCGAAACCAGTGCCAGGAGTAATTGTGGCCAAGACTCACAAACCGGGTGAAACACCAACGCCGCCCACGACGCCGACTACTCCGCCGTCGCATCCGAACACGCCGCAAACAACTCCAAACTATCCACCGACTAAGCCTGGGAATCCGCCACACCAACCCGAGACAACACCGTCGAGTACTCCAGGTGCAGGTAAGACCTCCACTCCGGCAGCTCCGTCGGGGAACAGTGGCTCATTGGCGATGACCGGTGCGCAGGTACTCGGTGTGGTTGCCGCAGCGATGGTGTTGATCGCCACTGGTTTCGTGATGATTGCCTTTAGCCGTAGGAAGAATTCAGAAAGCGAGGGACGCTAATGTCCTGGACAGATTCTCATCCGATTGAGCCGGTATTGTACCGCTGGCGCGTTGTCGGGGCGTTTGTTGCGGCGCTGGCCCTAGTTTTCAGCGTCGCTGCGCCGGCTGCTCTTCCAGGTATCGTTGGCGCTGTCGCTGAGGCACAAACCACGGCGTTGCGTGCCGAGCTTGATTCCGCAGACCAGCTGAGCATTCCCGCTGGCGACACCGCTACATTTGAAGGTCACTTCGTCGATGGCGGAACGGTGGAGGAGCTGGAGTTCAGTGCCACAGTTCCGCAGCTTGAATTCGAAGGCGCGGCATACACGCTGACAATCGACGGTGAGGAGATTCCCGTTCGCGAAGGCGACAACCTCGTTGTAGACACGACGAGTAATGCAGCAACTTTCCGTGTCACCGGACTCAACGCCGATGTACCTGCAGGCGCAGCTTTTTCATTGGAGACCCCGGCGGTCGCAGAGGAATCCGAACTGAGCGGAGTGTCCGTTGATGTGCGTGGCGTAGCCGAGGAAAACGCTAGTGCTTCAGCAGATGAAGACAGCGAAGTTTCGGAAGCGCCCACGGACGACGGCGAGCCATTGGAAGTTTCTGACGTTGACGCGGCCCCAGCACGCCTGATGACAGCACCGAGCATTACTACCTTCGCGGCAGGTACCCGCACAATCACCATGCAGAACGATGGATATGTGCTCAAGGGAACCCGTTATATTCCGAACTTCAAGATCCCATCTGCTGAGCTTCCAACAGGCAGAATGACCATTCCGAATGGCACGGTGGTTACTCTAAAGTCCAATGTCAACAGCTACCTTTCGACGAGCCCTGACGATCTTACGGTCTATTACACCGGTGCTAATGGCGGCTGGTACGAGGCCAAGGCAACCTACAAGAAAATCAGCGCTAAGGAATATCAAGTCACCCTCCCACAGATCACTATCGGCGGTAACGCACAGATCCAGTTCAAGGGTGTTCATCGTGGACCGGATACTACGGTGTTTACAGCCTCTTTTACCGTGCCAGAGCCGGAACAGTGTAAAGAGGACACAAAAAAAGTAGCTAGGCAACCAAGGCGTGATCTGACTGACGAGGAGTATACCGACGGTAGCCCAGTCTATGTCGTAACCAGTGAACCAAAGGATCTTCGCCGAGATACTTCTGTCCTAAGCCGGCAAGTAAATCACGGCCGAGATTTCCGCCCGGTGGGGGAAAAGTCACCGTGGGTATACAATGCGCTGGCATTCAATTCAAATGATAATTGGCTCTATGCCGTGAGCCAGAAGCGTGGCCTGAACGGTGATCCGTGTTACCCTGCCGGAAACCTTCTTCAGATCAATCCCGCCACGGGTGAGGTGCATAATCTTGGTCCGATTCTCGCACCAGGAAGCAGTGGCACGCCATTCGAGAGCGAAGGCGACCGAGACTTCCTTAACGCGGGAGTTTATACCAGTGAGGGGTTCTTCGTAGGCAACGCTTCGACGTCCGGTACTCGCCATCTCTACAAGATTGATCCTGACAAGCTAACTGCTGATCGCACTTTGCGCAGCGCGGAGTCCTTCGCTGAAGACTGGGCCGTGCTCCCCCAAGCCCAGAAGTACATGTGGGGCTTCCAAAGTAAGGCAAAGGCGGACAATAGTCTCATCCTTGAGCGAATTGATACACAGACTGGCGCAATCCAGACTTGGGATCTCACTAAAAAGCTCAAAACGTTGGATGGGCGCACGATTTCTAATCCCTCGGCTTCTTGGGGCAAGGCATGGACCTATTCCAACGGTAACCTCGGATTTGGCTCAGGCAGTAAAGACGCAAACCAGCTGGGCTTCGAGCTAAAGATCACCAATCCAGATTCCGGAAGTCCGAAGTTCGAGCTGGTCAACATCATGGATAACTTGCCGGCCTCCTTCAACACGGATGCCGCTTCCGACCTCTTGCCGCCACCGTCGAGACTACGATCAAACATTGCGGTGAAGAAGCAACGCTCAGAGACCAAGGTGGTGAACGGCGAGGTACGGACATTCTGGACCATCTCCGTGGAAAACACCACGGATAACACCAGTTCGGGTGGCACATTCTGGGAGTACCTGCCAACGGATACACACTATGGTGTGAATGCCACGGGCCCTACTGCGAAATTTGAGGGATTTGGAGAAGGATCTACCGAGGTCAACGGTCATAAGCCAGGTCCTGACCAGATTGCGCCGGGAACCGGTATCTATGCAGGCATGACTGTCCCGTCCGGAGCGGACGGTGAGTCCCGATACATGAAGGGCTATGTTGGTACACTTCCAGGACACGCGAAGGTAGAGTATGTCGTCTCTGCGCCGGTGCGAACGGATAAATACGGCAACCTCAAGACGGTGTGTAGCCCGAACAAAGTGGCTTTCCAAGCCACTGATGGTGAGGCCGGTAGCGACAACGTTGCTACTGAAGCCTGCTTCAGCAAGGTTGCTGTCGACAGTGCACCGCAACCTGTTCCTGGTGCGGCGAATGAATATACCGCGAAGTACAACGTCGTAGTAGCCGCCCCGGATGCTCCCGGCTTCGACACCAATGAGGTGATCTACGGAAAGCTGACGGATACCCCGAAGTTCGTTGGTGCCGCCACGGTTACTGGGGCCACTGTGGTCTTCAAGGACGAGTTCAACAAGACCAGCCAGCCGCAGTCGTACCAGGGGGCCGGTCCGTATGAACTCAACAAGAACGACACTCCAAAGATCATTAAGCCCAAGGGCGTCAATGGAAGCTCCGGGCAGCACGTCTACGAGGTGACGGTGCGCTTCAAGCTGGATCGAACCAAATTGAATAGCACATCCGTCCCTGCCGGGTACCCGAGTCAGCCTGCCGGTAACTCCCGCTGCTACACCAAGGATGGCCTACATGAACCCAACTTTGGCCTCATGAACGAGGCAGAGATGGGCGGTTGGAAAGACACCTCTTGTATCCCGCTGGAGACCAAGCAGATGGATGTCCTGCTTGAAAAGGTTAGCTATGATCCAGCCGCGCCGGACAAGATTCAAACCGACGAGTTGCTCGACGGCGCGCAGTTCACCGTCCACCGTGGTGACGCTGACGGCAACTTGAAGCTCAACGCGGATGGCACCGTCAATACTGATGCTAACCCCGTAGTGAAGCAGTCCACGACCACCACCACAGGCCGCGTCAAGCTCGAAGGCTTGGATGCCCCTGGCGTGTACTACCTCATCGAGACCAAGGCGCCGGACGGCTATAACCTGCTGCCCGCGCCGATCAAGTTCTCGACGGAGTGGGATCAGAATGGCAATGCAGTCATCAAGGTTCTCTCCGGAGGCACAGCGATCACCAGTAATAGGTGCGCTGAGTCCGACACTGCTGCCAATTGCGTAAAGAAGGTCGGCATCCTTCAGGTCGCCGACATCACCAAGGGTGCACTGCCCAAGACCGGTGGTGAGGGCGTAGGCCTGTGGGCTCTCGCTGGTGCCGCTATTGTCGCGGCAGGGTGCCTCGCTTTGCGACGCCGCTGGGTATAGAACCACCGCTTGCGGCTACTTTTAGAAAAGGCCCGCTCTTCCAGGGAAGGGCGGGCCTTATTGCATGTTCATTGGCGGTTAGGAGTCTTGCGGGTCGTCGTCAAGCGCGGCGTCCTTGGCGTTGCTGACATATTTGCGCCACCAGTAGATGAGCAGAAGCACGATGATGGCAGCGGCAGCCAGGATGGCCCACATCCACCACTGCCAGTGAACACCCGAGCTGTTGAATGCGGCCTCGTCTTCCGGATCCATCGGCACTCGGTGGCCTGTGACGAGCAAGCGGTGGGTGTTAACCCCGTAGGGGGTACAAGTAATGAGCGTAACGATGTCTTGGCCCGGTACGCGGTGGAGCGAGCTGGTGTCTGCTGGCTCGACGACCCGAATATCGTGCACCTCGTACTTGAGCTTCTCGCCGCCGGCGGCGATGTAGAAAGCATCACCCTTCTTGACCTTGGTGAGATTGTCCCACAGCGTGGCGTTCTGTAGACCTGTGTGGGCAGAGAGTGCTGCGTGTCGGCCCTCGCCGTCGCCTATTCCGCCGACGGGTAGGTCCGTGCCGTAGAGGTGGCCAGCGCCGCGGGAGAGCGCCTTTTCTGAAGTGCCGTGATAAATGGGCAGATCGGAATCGATAGAGGGGATGACGATACGACCCATGGCATCGGTCTCAGACAATACCGACAGGTACTGGCGGTAGCGCTGGTACTCGGGGGAGTCTTCGTTATCGGTGGTGGTCCACGCGTCGCCAATGCTGATTTGGCCCAACCCGGCGTTGTAGGCTTGTGCTTCCTCCCACGCGGTGTGCAGAACCTCAGGCGGGGCTTGTTTTTCGAGCTTTGCGTACTCTTCCGCGGCGCGGGACTGGTTGTAGTTATTCCATTGCGTGGCTACGACGGGGTAGAGCAGGACGCCAAGGCCGACGAGAATCAGGATCAACGCGATGATGGCGTTGTGGTTGGTGCCTTTTTTCTTGGCTGCGTCGGTGTTTTCCGCTGGTTCCTGCTTGCCCATTGTGTCCTGCCTGTGTGGAGTCTGTTGCCGCGCACCCTTGAGTTGACGTGGGGCGCTTGAAGAGATTTTTAGAAGCTCAGACTAGGGAAGGTGCAGTCCTGAGAGAAACCATATCTGTTCCTAGTCGCCGATAACGAAACACAGAGCTTCATACTGATTCAGAATGGCCTCATCGATAGTTAGGATTTGATCTATCGCACGAAGTTCGCGGAGTTCATCGATTGTGCGGGGCGCAAGATCTTGAAGTATATGCTCACGCTCAGAGCGAAGCTCCGCTGTGGTTTTCGGCGTGAAGATAGGGGCTGTCATGGTCCATCCTGCAGGTATGAAATTAGTCCATGAGCTGGAAAGATAAGTGGAGCCGACGACGGGAATCGAACCCGCGCCAGCAGCTTGGGAAGCTGCAGTTCTACCATTAAACTACGTCGGCGCAATGCAGATTGTGCATCGTCGTAAAGCTTAGCACCGCCGCCGCCCGAGGCCATAAAAGGCCCAGTGGGGAGGTAGACTATGAGCCGTGCTTCTTTCTGATCGTGATATCCGTGCCGCCATCGCCGCTGATGCTCCAGAGCGTTTGAGCATCGAGCCTTTCGACGCCGAGATGGTCCAGCCTTCCTCCATCGATGTGCGCTTGGACAAATTCTTCCGCGTGTTTAATAACTCGCGCTACACGCATATCGACCCCAAGCAGGAGATGCCGGACCTCACCAGCGAGGTGGAGGTGGCTGAGGGTGATGCCTTTGTGCTGCACCCAGGTGAGTTTGTGCTGGGTGCCACGCTGGAGAAGTTCACTTTGCCGGCCAACCTCGCAGGCCGCTTGGAGGGCAAGTCTTCCCTGGGGCGCCTGGGTCTGCTGACGCACTCCACGGCGGGCTTCATCGATCCGGGCTTCTCCGGGCACATCACGCTCGAGCTGTCTAACACCGCGAACCTGCCCATTTCACTGTGGCCGGGGATGAAGGTGGGCCAGTTGGCAATCTTTAAGATGTCCTCGCCGGCGGAGGCGCCGTACGGCTCCGGCGCTCTGGGCTCGAAGTACCAAGGCCAGCGCGGGCCAACACCGTCGAAGTCCTATCTGAACTTCCGCTAAACATTCTGCACCTCGTCGAGCAAGCCGGTGCCGTAGCGCCTAAAATAGCCGGTTATGCGTATGACTGTTATTGGTACCGGCTACCTAGGTGCGACACACGCCGCCTGTATGGCGGAGCTCGGCCACGAGGTACTCGGCGTAGATGTTGATGAAAAGAAAATTGAAGCTCTGAAAGGCGGCCGCGTGCCGTTCTATGAGCCCGGCCTGCCGGAGGTTCTCGAGCGCAACATCGAGGCCGGCCGTCTAGATTTTTCCACCAGCTATGATGACGCCGCGGAGTTCGCCAACGTGCACTTCCTCGGCGTCGGCACCCCGCAGGCCCACGGCTCCTATGCCGCGGATCTCACCTACGTGGAGTCCGTCATCACGGAGCTCGTGCCGCGCCTCAAGGGCGAACACATCATCTTCGGTAAGTCCACCGTCCCGGTAGGCACCGCGGCGCGGCTGCAGGAGATGGCCAATGAACTCGCCCCGGAGGGCACCAGCGTGGAGATTGCGTGGAACCCGGAGTTCCTCCGCGAGGGCTATGCCGTCAAGGACACCATCACCCCGGACCGCATCGTCCTCGGCGTTGGCGAGGCAGGGCTCGCCGACGGTGTAAGTAACGCCGAAGAAGCCGCCCGCGAGGTCTATGCCCAGCCCCTGGCGCAGAACACCCCGTTCATCGTGACTGATCTGCAGACCGCCGAGCTGGTCAAGGTCTCCGCCAACGCTTTCCTGGCCACCAAGATCTCCTTCATCAACGCGGTGTCGGAAATCTGCGAGATTGCAGGGGCGGACGTCGTCAAGCTTGCCGACGCCATCGGCTACGACGAGCGCATCGGCCGCAAGTTCCTCGGCGCGGGCCTCGGTTTCGGCGGCGGCTGCCTGCCCAAGGACATCCGTGCGTTCATGGCGCGAGCCGGTGAACTCGGCGCCGACCAAGCCCTGACCTTCCTGCGCGAGGTCGACGCCATCAACATGCGCCGCCGCGACCGCGTCGTGGACCTGGCCAAGCAGGCTTTCGACGGCTCCCTCCTCGGCCACCGCGTCACCGTGCTGGGCTGCGCTTTTAAGCCCAACTCCGATGACGTCCGCGATTCGCCGGCGCTGTCCGTGGCCGGTTCGCTCTCCCTGGCCGGTGCCGCCGTGACGGTCTATGACCCGCAAGGTATGGAGAACGCCAAGAAGGTGTTCCCGACGTTGAACTACGCGGCGTCGGCAAGCGCGGCACTCAAGGACACCGAGCTGGTCATCCTCGCCACCGAGTGGCAGGAATTCCGCGACCTCGACCCGGCGGAAGCCGGTGAGCTCGTGGCCCGCCGCCACATCATCGACGGCCGCAACGTGCTCAACGTCGATGCTTGGCGCGCTGCGGGCTGGAACGTCGAAGCGCTTGGTCGCGTCCTTCCGGCACAGTAAACGCCGCAATCACGGTGGTCAGCGGCACCGCGAGTGTCAAGGCCATCGCACCCAGCAGGGAACGCAGAACCTCCGTGGCGACGAGGTCGCTGGAGAGGATCTGCAGGGCTGGGCGCTGTGCCGCCGTGATGAGCATGAGCAGGGGCAGGGCCGCGCCGGTATAGGTCAGCACGATGGTGTACACCATGGATGCGATATGGTCGCGGCCCACCTTCATGGCTGAGGTAAAGAGCGTGCCGGGCCCGGCTGTGGGGTCGGCGGCGTTGAGCTCGCGCACGGTGGAGGCCTGCGCCACCGCGATATCGTTGAGGCTGCCTAATGCGCCCACAATGAACCCACACAGCAGCACTCCCACGACGGAAACCCCCGGCATGTAGAGCAGCAGCTTGAGGTTATCCTCCGAGCTGGAACCCGTCAGTGCCGTGCTGCTTATCGACGCCCACCCCAACGCCCCCGACAACGCCAGCGCCACCAATGCTCCTCCCAGGGCGGAGGCGGATTTCCAGTTCACGCCGTGCACGAGAGGAACGGCGAGGAAAAGGATGGCCGCGCAGGTAACGAGCGCCAGCGGCAGCGCGGAATGGCCCTCGATGAGGGAGGGGATGAGGTAGAAGAACACGATGGCCAAACTGATGCCGAGGCCCAGCAGCGCGCGCAGCCCATGCCAGGCGGCGAAGGCGATGATGATGACGGCGGCGATAATCGCCCACAAGCCAAGGTTGCCGGCGCGCTGGAAATCGGCGAAGGCATAGGTGCCGTCGCTGGAAACTGTCAGAATTACCTCGTCACCGGGGTGGAGGGTCGGGTCACTGGCCACGCCATAGAATACGAGCTGCGTCTTGCGGCCTGCGTCAGCGCCGGAGCTTAGGTCAATGAGGGCGCGGGTGCAGGAGGTGTCGTCGCCCTCGGCGGGGATGAGCGGGGCCTCATCGAAGGCGCGGCCCGTGTGGGGATCGGAGCACAGGTGGTTATCCATGGTCTCCACGGTGCCTTCGACCTGTGGATGATTGAGGGCGTAGGTCGTGGAAAAGTCCGGGCTGGTGTGCTCAGTGAGCGCGCTGGTGGGGCGGAGGATGAATAGTCCCGCGAGGGTTGCGAGGGCCGTGATGGCAAGAAATCCTAGGAGCCCCGTGCGCCACGGGCTGAGATTAGTCATGCCTACTATTGTGAATGAGTTTCATAATAAAGAAAAGTATTGCTGACGCGATCAACAAGTTATCCACAGGCTGGCGGCGGCGCCGTTGTGCGGTGCGGGTGGGGCGTTTAGCGTTGCTGGCATGAACCTTGTGGAAGCGCATCTTCGCAGCCAGGCGGCGGGCATCGAGCTCGTCGCCGGCGTTGCGGGGTTCAGCTTCGAGCAGCTGCGGGCGTGGGGTCCGGAGTCTGTGGCGCGTTCTTTGCTGGCGCTTTTCGACGTCTACTTTGCCTCCACCGCCTTCACCCGCAAACAGGCGCGTGCGGTTGCGGCCGCCCGTGCCAATGGGCACGACCTTCCCACGTTGCTTCTCATTGAACGCTTCGCGGGAAGGCTGAAGAAACAGCGCCAGGCGTGGGATCTGCGCATTGAGCTGTGCGGAATCACTGGCGATGAGAAGGCCGTGGCCCGCTATGCGCGCAAGCGCATTCGCGAGCTCAGCCCGCCGACCACGCCGAAGCCGGGCGTGACAATTCGCCGGGGTAAGGAGCTGTCCAAGCTCACGCTCACAGCCCCGGCCGCGCTCATCGAGGACTTGCGCCCTAACTTCGATGAGGACGATCCGGTAGGTTCCTTCACCGCCGCGTTCCGCGAGGGGCGCCTCGCCCGCCCCGTGGCCCAGACCCTCGCCGTCATGGAGCTTCCCGAGTACGCCACAATCTTGGGCCGCTTGGGCGACCCGTCCACCCCGCGCCCCGACTCCGCCGCGCCCGCTGCTGACGGCACGCCTCCTACCCAGCCCGCCACCACATCTACCCTGCGCCCCGACTCCACGGGTGCCATGCCTCCCACCAAGTCCGCCGCCGCGTCTAGTGCTTCTGACGAGCCTGCCAGCGATGAGACATTCGGGCACGACATCAGCGACCCCGCGGCGCCGGACCTCGGGGATATCGTGATTCAGCTCTCCAACGGCGCGAAAATCACCGGCCAAGAGCTCATCGAGCGGGAGCTCGCCGAAGAAGGCCTCGTCATGCTTGTCGACCGCGTCAAAGGCCCCGTGGAACTCCACCGCACCCAGCGCGTTGCCTCGGAAAAGCAGCGCATCATGGCCAGCGGTGAGCAACCTACCTGTGCCTGGGACCGGTGCCTGTGCGGCGCCGATTACTCTCAGATACACCACATCACAGAATGGCGAAAAGGCGGCGAAACGAACCCCGAAAACCTCACCCCGCTGTGCAAGTACCACAACGCCATCAATGGCTTGCCGGGTCGGGGCCGCATCGTGCGCGAAGACGGCAAAATTAAATGGGTGCCGGCTGGGCCCCGCGATCCGCGGGAACCGGCGCATCCGCACCGCGCGCCGCGCGCCCAGCGCATCCGCGAAAACCGTCAAGAAACAGTAAGCACCGTTGCGAGCCCTAGCACAAGCCGTCGCGCCCAGACCGCAAAGCCGGCCGAATCACGGACATCCACACGTTCCGAGCCGGGAAGCCCCGCCCCGCCGGACTGATAACACCGGCCGGTGAGGGATTCTGCATGCACGTTTGTGTTGTGCTTTCTTTGCGCCGTGGGCCCTATCGCGCGAAGTTCAGGTATCGGCTGTGCTACTGGCGGTAGCTCACCAGGAAGTTGCCGAGTCGCTCAATCGCGTTCTCCAGCTGCGAGGCCCACGGCAGCGTGACCACGCGGAAATGATCCGGCGTGGGCCAGTTAAAGCCGGTGCCTTGCACCATGAGGATTTTCTCGGCGCGCAGGATGTCGAGCATGAGCTTCGAGTCATCGTGAATCTCATAGACCTCTGGGTCCAAGCGCGGGAAGCAGTACAGCGCGCCCATCGGTTTCACCACGGACACGCCGGGAATCTCGTTGAGCTTCTCGTAGGCAATGTTGCGCTGTTTGAGCAAGCGCCCGCCCTCACCGGTGAGTTCATAAATGGACTGTCTTCCGCCCAGCGCGACCTGAATCGCGTGCTGCGCCGGCACATTCGGGCACAGGCGCGTGCCCGCCAACAAATCCAAGCCCTCGATGAAACCACGCGCATGGGACTTCGGGCCTGTCAGCACCATCCAACCGGCACGGTAGCCGGCCACGCGGTAGGCCTTCGACAAGCCGTTAAACGTAATCGTCAGCAAATCCGGCGCCAGCGAGGCAATCGAAATGTGCTTCGCACCGTCATACAGAATGCGGTCATAAATCTCATCCGCCAGAATCAGCAGGTTATACTCGCGCGCCACATCCACGATTTTCTGCAGGGTCTCACGCGAGTACACGGCACCCGTCGGGTTATTCGGATTAATGACCACAATGGCCTTGGTCTTCTCCGTTACTTTCGCGCGAATATCTTCAATGGACGGATTCCAATCATCCTCCTCATCGCACAAATAGTGCACCGGCGTGCCACCCGCCAGCGACGTCGCCGCCGTCCACAGGGGGTAGTCAGGGGCGGGGATGAGAACCTCGTCGCCGTCGTCAAGCAGCGCCTGTGTCACCATCGAAATCAGCTCGGAGACGCCGTTGCCCAAGTACACGTCATTGACGTCGAAGCTGGGGAAATCCTCCAGCTCATAGCGGGTCACAATCGCGCGCCGCGCCGGGATAATACCCTTCGACGTGGAGTAGCCCTGCGAGGTCGGCAGCGCCGCAATCATGTCGCGCATGATGACATCCGGCGCATCGAAACCAAACACCGCCGGGTTGCCGGTGTTGAGCTTCAGAATGCTGTGCCCGTCGAGCTCCATGCGCTCGGCTTCCGTGGAAACCTCGCCGCGAATATCGTAGGCAACGCCCTGTAGTTTGGTGGATTGATCAAAAATCCGGTTGTGAGTCATGCCGGATATGTTACTTCTGGTTCCACTCTTTCAGCTTGCGTTTGGCAAGATTCATCGCATCCCCGGTAATTTCACTTGCTTGGCGACGCCTCTCCGCCCACTGCGCCTGCTCCAACGCCCGCATCTGTGCGCGTTCTTCAGCGCCGGCGGCCTTGAGCTCGCGCATGCGCTGGCGCTCAATCTGCCGCGCGGAGGGCTGGTGCCAGGACTCGGGGCCCACCTTGGCCACGTACAGCATGATCCACAACGCGGGGATGAGGAAAAGCAGGCCGGTGCCGGTGAGTGCGGCGGTGGCCCCGGACAGGGTGGCGAAGGATGCGATCGCTCCGAACAGTAGCCCGAGGGAGCCAACCAATGCGGTGGCCAAGCGGGGTTTCCGGGTTGACTGGTAGGCGCGCGCGACGTCGCCCTGGGAGTAAATCTTCAGCTCGCTGCTGGCCTTGGTGGGGATATCCATGAAGACTTCTGCCAGCTCGCGGCGGGTAGTGGCGCGCATGACGGCGTCGGTGCGGTCCTCAAACTCATCCATGGTCAGGCGGCCTTCACCCAAGGCCTGGGCGAGGTCGTTGACGGCGTCGGTCCGTTCGGCGTCGGAAAGCCGCATGCTGAAGGGATTAGTCACGCCCTATATTCTAGCAGCCCTATTCTTCCGCCTTGGCGGGCTCTTTTCCGCGCACGAGGCTGGAGAGGAACGGGAAGATTGCAACGGTGAGTGCGCCGCCGGCGATGAAGATGGAGGCCATTTCACTATCGACGATGCCCGAACCCACCGCAAGCGTCATCACCGCCACGATGATGGGCAGGCCGGTCGCCGCGTAAAGGGCCACCTGGATGCGCTCGCGGGTGGTTTCGACGTCGGAGCCGGTCTGGTGGATGTTCTCGCGCAGGAACACCGGCAGGCCGCGGGTGACCAAGATGAGCAGCGGAATGCCGAGGACCTTGAGGGGTTCGTCCACGATGACTTTCCAGTCAATCGCCATGCCAGAGACCACGAAGAAGACGGGGATGAGCATGGAATAAAAAACGACGTCGAGGCGGTTCTCCAAGCCCTTATGGAACTCATCGGGAATGATGCGGTTGAGGATGATGCCCGTCGCGAAGGCGCCTAGGACAATGTCGAGTTCGAATACCGCCGTCACCGCCATGAGGATGGCCAGCATCAGGATGATGAGGCGCATGATGGTCTGATTGGTGGAGCCCGCCCCGGAGATGAAAGCGTCCTTGAACCACGGCATGAGGGTAGTAATGGCGAAGGGCATGACGGCGACGGCCACGGCAATGCCGATGAAGGCGAGAAGAATCAGCATCGTTGTCCACGTGGAGCGTGTTCCCAGCAGGAGTGCCATCGCGGTAATGGGCGCGACCTCACCGATTGCGCCGTGGATAACCACGGAATCGCCTACTCGCGTGCCCAGGAGCTTGTCCTGTTTGAGCATCGGCGTGATGGTGCCCAGGGCGGTGGAGGTCAAAGCGATGGCCATGACGATGGCGCCGGGGATGTCGTCCATGAGGAAATAGGCGCCGACGCCACACGCCACCACGCAGAGGAGCCACGTGGATAACCCTGTGGCGGCTTCCTTCGATTTCAGGGCGGCGAGGTCAATTTCGAAACCTGCAAGCAGGAAAAGCGCACCAACGCCAAGCTCCTTGAGCATCCCGATGCCGGGGTCCTCGTGGGCCAGGCCCAACATCGACGGGCCGATGAGCATGCCGAAGAAAATAAGCAGCGCCACGGCCGGCATCTTCTTGCCAAGCGCATGGGACACCAACGGCGCCAGCAGCGCCACCGCCATAATCCATGCGAAGGACACCAGCGAGTCGGTGTAATTATTTTCGCCCGAGGCGAGGACGTAGGTCACGTCAGATTGCATGGAGTAGAGCGTACCTGTGCGAAACCAGGCATGCCTAGCTCACGCGGCGCTGCTGTGGTTGACGTCGCACTAGTCTTTGCTTTCCGACGCCCCCTCTTCCGACACGCCTGGCGCCTCCGGAGCCTTCGGCACGGCGCCCGCGTTTGGTGCACTCGGTGCTGTTGGTGCAGGCGGTGCCTTCGGCACCGAAGGAGTATCCGTGGGTGCTTGCGGTGCGTTTGGTGCAGCGGGGGCACTGGGAACGCTCGACGCTGGTGCCGCCGGTGCACCGGGAGCGCTTGGCGTTGTTGCAGCCTTGGGTGCCGCCGGTGCAGTCGGTACAGCTGCAGCGTTTGGCGACGATGGTGCACCGGGCGCCTGGGGTGCGGCTGGTGCCTGCGGTACAGAGGCTGCGTTCGGTGTCGGAGTGTGTGCAGATGGAGCTGCGGGTGCGTCTGGCACGGACGGTGCGGTAGGTGCTTTGGGAGCACTCGGCGCTGTAGGAGCGGTTGGAGCTCCTGCGACATGTGGCGCAGCTGGGGCCTGCGGTGGACTGGGAGCTGTTGGAGCAGATGGACTCTGTGGTGCACTGGGAGCAGAGGGCGCTTGTGGCGCAGATGGAGTCGAGGGTGCTGCAGGCGTGTTCGGCGCGCTGGGGGCAGTCGGCGTTGATGGTGCCTGCGGTGCAGCGGATGGAGCCGTTGGCGCGCTCGGCGCGGCAGGGGACGTTGGCACTGCCTGTGGTGCGCTGGGCGCGGCAGGTGCTTGCGGTGCGCTCGGCGCAGACGGAGCTGCGGGCGCGCTGGGGGCAGTCGGAGGTGTCGGCGCCGCAGACGTACTTGGTGCAGCGGTGGGGGCCTGCGGAGAGCTTGTTGGGGCAGATTCCGCAGCGAGTGTTTCCGGGGAAGGTGCGGTGGAATCTTCCACGGGCAGGCGGCGGGGAGTGTCGAGGAAGGCCTTCTCGCGCGGGGCGGGAAGGTCGCCGGAGGGGGCAATGGCGTCGCGAAGCATGAGCGCCACATCGCTGACCTGTGTCTGCGGCGCGATGGACTTCACACCACCCGTCAGCATGACATTGCAGAACGGGCAGCCCGTCGCAATCTGCTCGGCACCGGTCGCCACGGCCTGCTCCGAGCGGAACTCGTTAACTCGCTTGCCCTGGTTTTCTTCCATGAACATGCGCGCGCCACCGGCACCGCAGCAGAAGGCCTCGTCGCGGTTGTGGTCCATCTCCGCCAGCGTTGCGCCGGTCGCCTCGACGAGTTCACGCGGCGGGTCGAAGACCTTGTTGTGGCGGCCCAGGAAGCACGGGTCGTGATACGTGACGGGTCGGCGGTTCTCCGGGGAACGCGGCACCGGCACGAGCAGCTTCTCCCGCACCAAACGGTTGAGCAGCTGCGTGTGGTGCAGCACATCAAAGTGGCCGTCGAAATCGGGATACTCGTTGCGGATCGTGTTGAAGCAGTGCGGGCACGTCGTGATGATTTTGCGCTGGCCTTTGGGGACGCCGGCGAAGGCGTCGTTAAGCGTGGCAACATTCTGCTCCGCCATCACCTGGAACAGGAACTCATTGCCAGCACGGCGCGCCGGGTCACCGGTACAGGTCTCGCCCGTGGCCAGCACACCGAACTTCACGCCCGCAGTGTGCAGCATGTCCACCACCGCGCGCGTCGTGGCGCGGCCCTTGTCGTCGTACGCACCCGCGCAACCGACCCAGAACAGGTACTCCAGGTCCGAGAAATCAGTGGCGTCCTCGCCGATGATCGGCACCTCAATGCCGTCGGCACGCGCCTCATCGATCCACGCGCGGCGCTCCGAAGCGTTGCGCCCCCACGGGTTGCCCTTCGTCTCCATGTTCTTAAACAGCCCGGTCAGCTCCGACGGGAAGTCGGACTCCGCCAGCACCTTGAAGCGACGCAGGTCCGCCACGTGGTCGATGTGTTCGATATCCACCGGGCACTGGTCAACGCAAGCACCGCAGTTGGTGCAGGACCACAGGACGTCATCATCAATCGTGCCCGCCATCGCCAGCACGTTGAGCCCCTCATGCGGGTTGTAATTATCCAGCGCGCTCTGGCGCAGGTCCATCATGAGCTTCTTCGGGCTCAGCGGCTTCTCGGTGTTCCATGCGGGGCACAGGTCCTGGCAGCGGCCGCATTCGGTGCAGGAGGAGGCGTCGAGAAGCATCTTCCAGCTTCCCGGTTCGAGGTCCTCCAAGTCCGGCGTGGGGAGAGCGCCCAGCGCCTTCTCGCCGTCGGCGTTGCGCTGGAAGAAGATGTTGAAGAACGCCAGGAAGCGGTGCCACATCACGCCCCACTGGAAATAGTGGGCGATGCACGCGATGAACACCAGGCCCGTCAGCAGCTTCACCAGGGCAAAGAATTGCACCATGCTTGGCGGCGCCGGCAGCACCCCCGCCACACGCATCGTCAAGAAATCAGCCCACGGGGAGCCACCGCCGTACGTGGCGATGGCGGCGGCCTTGACGGCGAGCATGCCGAGGCCTTCGAGGAAGACGATGGCCTCCACCAGGCGTGCCGGGAAGACCTGCGAGTTGTAGAAGCGGCTGCCGCGATCGGTGTGGCCGAGTTTCAGGCGCACGCCGATGAGGAAGCAAATGCCGAGCACGGTGCCGATGGCGAGGACCTCTTCGATGAAGTGGTACACCGGCCAGTCGCTGAGCCACGGCCAGCCCTTATCGGGCGCGAAGGTTTGAATATAGGCCTCGAACCACACGATGGCGCCAAAGAGGAAGCCCACCATGACGAGCCAGTGCGCGGCGTTGACCAGCGGGCGGCCTTTGAAGTGGGTATGGCCGAAGACTTCGATGAGCACGCGACCAAGGCGCGCCAGGGGCCGGTCGGTACGGTTCAGCTGCGTGGGCCCGCCGGAGCGGATAAACCGAAACAGCGCCGTGAGGCGGTAGAAAAAGTACAGCCACACCGGGATCGATGCGGCGATGGCAACCCAGCCGAACATGCGCGCTCCTTTAATTGCTGCTGTGCGTGCCTCCTACCTTAAATCCCCCGGCCCCAAATCAGTGAGTCAGCATTCAGCTATCATCTTGAGGGCTAAGAATTCAGGAGGCGTTGTGGGCAGAATCAATGTTCCGAAGGCCGCGGTGGGCCTCGTTGCGGGCTTCGCAGCATTCGGAGTGGCCGGAGTTGCGGTTGCGCAGGGCGGTCTGACGGCGAATCTGGCGCTCTCGGGTACGTTCTTCAACGTCAACATTCGTCACTTGGAAGGCGATGGCTTTTCCTTGTTTGTGGATAGCGACAAGAAGGGCGAGGAGGATGTTCCCACCGCGCGGCTGAAGATGGAACACGCCGTGGCCTCGGATTTGTGTCTTTATGTCACCACTGACCTGCCTGCGGTGGGGGAGTCCACGCTCGCGCTCAAGGCGAAGGGCGATAACAGTGTGGAGGCCACTGGTCTCCTCGTTGGTGCGTCGAATATCGAGGGCTCGCTGGTCATGCAGGACGCGAACGTGGGCATCGACGCCAGCCAGCTGTCCCAGTCGGCCGACCCGGGGACGTGGGGCCTCTATGCCAAGCAGGTTTCGCTGACTGCCGACGACGTGCGCGCCACCTCCATCGGCGCGAAGACGCTATCCGCAAAGAATGTGGGCGTCTCTGTGGAGCGGGGCCGCGGCAATGTCTGCTGATCACGCTAGGGATTCCGACGCAGCACTGCATGGAGCAGAAGCGCCGGATTCTCTCGATGTTGACCAGGCTGTAGCTCCCGCGGCAGCCACAGGCGGGGCGTGGGGGCGGTTTAAGACGTGGCGCGCCGGGCGGCCGTTTATTCCGGGGCTGCTGCTCATTCTTTCGGGCATCGTCATCGCTATGCCGGCCTACTTCACGGTGCAGATCTCGGACCTGCTCGTCATGATTTCTACCGTGTCGGGTGTGTCCACCCTGCTTATCGGGGCGTTGCTGGTCATGTTTGGCCTTGGCGCGTGGTTCCGTCCCACCACTGCGACGTACCTGGGGGTACTGGGCATCATCGTGGCGGTCATTGCGCTTCCCACCTCCAACTTGGGAGGCTTTCTCATCGGTTCGCTACTCGGCATCATCGGCGGCGCGCTGACCTTGGCCTGGGAGCCTAGCGATGGCTAAGCTCCGTCGTTTGCGTTGGCATCAGAGCGTGGTTCGCCCTGCGCGCGTGAAGGTCGGGGTAGCCGTGCTCAGCGCGCAGATCCTGGTGAGCAGCGCGGGACCAGTCGGGGCGCAGGTTGCCCCAGCGCAGCCTTATTTTTCCACCGTGCGAGCGGACGAGGTGACTCTGACGGGGAACGTGAAAGCCACATTGGGTACGATGCCCGCCCGAGACGGCGAGGTGCGCGTTATCGAGCTCACCGGCGAGCGCCTTGCCGTGCGCAACCTTGCCATCACGCTGCCGGGCAACGCCGGCGATGGGCTGCTCACCACCGGCGGGGCCATAACGACGGTGGAGCCCGCGCGCATCGTGGCGACGTCCCTGACCTCCACGCCCACCGTCGAAGGCGCGCGCACCGTGCCCGTCACGGCAGACCTCACCGGCGGTGACATTCATGCCGTCCTCGACCAGCTCGGTATACCCCAGCCGAATCCTGTCCCAGACGCCGAGCTTCCCGACGCCCTCATGGAACACCTCTCCCTCACCGACGTCACCCTCGAGTTAGCAAACCTCACGGGTGACACGTTCTCGGCCCCGATAATGTCCGTGACGGTCGACTAGCGTTAGTCCTCGCGGAACTGGTGGAGGCGCCAGTAGGCGCCTTGGGCGTCGAGAAGCTCGGCGTGGGTGCCTTGTTCGACGATGCGGCCTTCTTCCATGACGATGATGAGGTCGGCGTCGCGAATCGTGGACAGGCGGTGCGCGATGATGAAGGACGTGCGGTCCGCGCGCAGCGCATTCATGGCCTGCTGAACGAGCACCTCGGTGCGGGTATCCACTGACGAGGTGGCCTCGTCGAGGATGAGCAGCGCCGGCTGGGCCAGGAAAGCGCGCGCGATGGTGATGAGCTGGCGCTCGCCGGCGGAAATCGCGCCGCCATCCTGGTCAATCTTGGTGTCATAGCCATCGGGGAGGGAATGGACGAAGCGGTCCACGTAGGTGGCCTTCGCGGCGGCGATGACCTCCTCGTCGGTGGCGTCGAGGCGGCCGTACCGAATGTTGTCCATGATGGTGCCCTCAAAGACCACGGCGTCCTGCAGCACCATGCCCACCTGGGAGCGCAGCTCGCGGCGCGAGATCTGCGCGGTGTCCACACCGTCGAGGCGGATGGTGCCCGAATCGATGTCGTAAAAGCGCATGATGAGGTTGACCAGCGTGGTCTTGCCAGCACCCGTGGGGCCGACAATGGCCGCGGTCTGGCCGGGCTCCACGCGCAGGTTGAGGTCCTGGATGAGCGGCTTGTCGGGGTCATAGGAGAAGTCGACGTCGTCGAACTCCATGAGCCCCTTCGCACGCCCACCCAAGCGGGAGGTGGACTCCTCGGCGGGCTCTTCCTCGGCGTCGAGGAATTCGAAGACGCGCTCTGCCGAGGCCACGCCCGACTGCACCTGCTGCATCATGCCGCCCAGCTGGCCCAGCGGCTGGTTGAACTCGCGCGAGTACTGGATGAAGGCCTGCGCGCCGCCCAACGTCAGCGTGCCGGAGGCCACCTTCAACGCACCCAGCACCGCGATGACCACGTAGGACAGGTAGGAGATGAACTGCATGATCGGCATCATCATGCCCGCCAGGAACTGCGCCAGCGAGGCGGAGCGGAACAGCTCCTCGTTGCGCTTATCAAAATCCTCCGTCATGGAATCGATACGTCCGAAGACAGTCGCCAGATCGTGGCCGGAAAAGGCTTCCTCGACCTGTCCGTTGAGATCACCGGTGGCTTTCCACTGCGCCTTGAACTGCTTCTGCGCGCGCGAGCCAATCACCGCGATGACCACCGCGGTCAGCGGCAGCGCCAGCAGCGCCACGAGCGCTAGCTGCCAGGACACGGTGAACATCATGACCGTGATCCCGATGACCATGAGCAGGTTGTAGAACAGCTGCGAAATGGCCTGCTGCAGGGCGGACTGGATGTTGTCGGCGTCGTTGGTGGTGCGCGAGAGGAGGTCGCCGCGCGACTGCGTATCGAAGTAGTTCAGCGGCAGTGCGTTGAGTTTGGCCTCGATGCTCTCGCGGAGGTCGAAGACGATCTTCATGACCATGGAGTTGAGCAAGTAGCCCTGCCACCACTGGAAGAGCGAAGACACCACGTACATCGCAATCACGATGCCAATAATCGTGCCCAACGTGGAGAAGTCGATGCCGAAGCCCGGGTTCAAGTCCATGGCTGAGGCCATGTCGGCGAACTTATCCTGCCCGCCCGCGCGCAACGCCTCGATGGCCTGCTCCTTGCTCATCCCAGCGGGCAGCTGGCGGGAAATGACGCCGGAGAAAATGACGTCGGTGGCCTTGCCCATCACCTTCGGCGCGGCCACGGCGAGGAACACACAGATGATGTTCATCGCCGCAATCGCAAACAGCTGCACCTTAAACGGCGCAAGCAGACCAAAGAGGCGCTTGGCGGAGGGCCAGAAGTTCTTGGCCTTGCGCGGGGCGTTCTCGCCGGTCTTCTCCTCGATCTCGGCAGTGGTGTCTTCACTCAACGTAGCGTTATCCTGCTCAGCCATTTATGCCACCTCCGAGGTCTTCTGGGATTCCACAATCTCGCGGTACGTCTCGGAGGACTCGAGCAACTCCCCGTGCGTGCCGCGGGCTACGACGCGCCCGGCGTCCATGACCAAAATCTGGTCGGCATCCACAATCGAGCTCACGCGCTGCGCCACGATGATGGTCGTTGCCTTGGCGGTGTACTCGCGCATTCCGGAGCGCACCGCGGCATCCGTCAGTACGTCGAGCGCGGAGAAGGAATCATCAAAGAGATACACCAACGGGCGGGCGACGAGCATGCGCGCGATGGACAGGCGTTGGCGCTGGCCGCCGGAGACGTTGGTGCCGCCCTGCGCGATGTGCATGTCGAGGTCCTCAACAAAGTCAGCTTGCGCCACGCGCAGCGCGTTCCACAGCTCCTCGTCGGTGGCCTCCGGCGCACCCAGGCGCAGGTTGGAGGCCACGGTGCCGCTAAACAGGTAGGGCTTCTGCGGGACGAGTCCTACACGCTTGACGACGTCCTTCCGCGCCATGTCGGCGATATCGGTGCCGTCGAGAAGCACTCGGCCCTCGGTGGGGAGGTAGAGGCGCGGGATGAGGGAGAGCGCGGTGGTCTTGCCGGAACCGGTCGCGCCGATAAGCGCGGTGGTGGTGCCGGGGGTGGCGGTGAAGGAGACGTCGTGAAGCACGGGCGCCTCGGCGCCGGCGTACTGGAAGGAAACGTTGTCGAATTCGACGACGCCCTCGGAGCGCTCCGGGGTGTGGGGCTGGTCCGGCTCGGTGATGGAGGGCTCGTGCTCGAGGACGTCGGTGATGCGGCGCGCGCAGATGACCGCACGCGGGAGGATCATCGCCATGAAGGTGCCCATCATGACCGCGGCGAGGATCTGCAGCAGGTACTGCAGGAAGGCGGTCAGTGAGCCGACCTCCACGAGGCCCTCGTCCACGCGGTGGCCGCCGAACCAGAGGACCGCGCCCGTGGCCACGTTGAGGATGACGGTGATGATGGGGAACATGAGGATGAACAGCTGGCCCACCTTGAGGGAGAGCTCCGTGAGGTCGCGGTTGGCGGTGCGGAAGCGCTCGGCTTCGTGCTCCTCGCGGGTGAAGGCGCGGACGACGCGGATGCCGGCGATTTGTTCGCGCAGGGTGCCGTTCATGACGTCGAGCTTGCCTTGCCAGGCGCGGAAGAGCGGCATGAGCCGGACGATGATGAGGGAGATGGCGGCGAGCAGCACGATGACGGAGACCGCGACGAGCCAGGACATGCCGGCGTCTTCGCGGATGGCCATGATGACGCCGCCGATGGACATGATCGGTGCGGTGACCATGAAGTTGAGCATCATCATGTAGACCATCTGGATCTGCTGGACGTCGTTGGTGCCGCGGGTGATGAGGGTGGCGGTGCCGAAGTTGCTCATGTCCTCGGCGGAATAGCGGGTGACGCGGCGGAAGATGTCGGAGCGCAGGTCGCGGCCCAGACCCATGGCGGTGCGGGAGCCGAACCAGATGGCGGCGATGGCGGTGAGGACTTGGACGAAGGCCACGATGAGCATGATGCCGCCGGTGCGCCAGATGTAGTCGATGTCTACTTGGGCCACGCCCCGGTCGATGATCTTCGCGTTGAGCGAAGGCAGGTAAAGCGTTGCCGCGGTGGATAGCGCCTGGAGGAGCAGCACCGCGATGACGTAGCCGGTGTACGGCTTGGAGCGGGATAAAAGGATGCGAACGAGTTCCATGTGCCAGCGTTTCGTGCGTGTTGGCGGCCGCGCCGGGCCGCTGGAGAGCATTGACCGCGCAAGTCTATCCCGCTAGACGCGAGCGCGTCTAGCGTGGGTATCGGCAGCAGGCTTCCCTTATGGCTGCGCGAGCGACTAGCTCGCGCGCTCGCGCGCCCGCGCGCTAGAAGCAGACCGGCGCGCGCTGCGCCTGTGCCGTCACGGCGGCCCAATCCTCGACGTCGTCGATGGGGCGGCAGAGGCCTTCCCATGTCGTGATGGCCACGCCGCGGGCCATGAGCTCCAACAAAACCAGGTGGCGGTCGCCGGAAGCGGAGAGCTGGTTGAGGTCCGTGTGGTTGATGTCCGCGTCCGGTCCAGAGCCCACGCGGACGTTGCCGATGAGTCGCAGGCGCGGCGTCGTCCCCTTAGGGCACGGCGAGGCGGCGGATTCCGCGCCGGACAGTCCCGCGAAACGGCGCAGCAAACCAAACGGCGCGGGGCGCTCGCAGTAGAGGTCCACGCACAACCCGGCTTTGATGAGCCGCTCGGCGGTGGAGAGTGCTGCGGGGCCGTCCCCGACGATGGCAACACGCTGCATGAGAACCCCTTCAGTTCGCTAGAAGTAGACTATCCAGTCTGTAAATCTAGTCCGCTCGGTTCATTCTGGCTAATTTTTATTCTTCCTAGTACCCAAGCTCACAGCCCTCGCACCCCTCTGTGGGGCTGCGCACAAGCCCAGCTGCCTTTAATGTGAGGAGCCATGACCGAATCAACTAACTTGCTGGACCGCGGCGACTACCGCGACCCCAGCATTAGCCCCGAAGGCACCCGCGACACCGCGCCGCTCGAGCCTGCCGTGGCCCAGCGCAACCAGGAACTCGTCGACGAGTGGGCCGATAAGCTCTACGATGCCTCCGCCGAAACGATTACTGAGTGGGCCGCCGAGCACGCGCCGGGCCGGCTTGCCGTCACGATGTCCATGGAAAACACCGTGCTGGCCGAGCTCGCGCACCGCGCCCACTTAGACGCCGACCTGCTCTTTATCGACACCGGCTGGCACTTTCCGGAGACGCTTCAGGTGGCGGGGGACGTCGCCAAGCGCTATGCGGACCTTCCCTTGGTGCGGGTCCTGCCGATTCTGAGCCCCGAGGAGCAGGACAAGATTTACGGCCCGCGCCTGTATGCGCGCGATGTGGCGGCGTATAACCGCATGCGCAAGGTGGAACCGCTCAACATGGCGATGGACCCGTACGTCGGGTGGGTCACCGGCCTGCGCCGCGCCGATTCCGAGCACCGCGCCACCGCGCCGGCGCTGAGCTTGGACCGCACCGGCCGGCTGAAGATTTCCCCGATTATTACCTGGGACCTCGACGACACCGACGCTTATATCAAGGAACACGATCTCATCATCCACCCCCTCACCCTGCAGGGCTACCGCTCCATCGGCTGCGCGCCGTTGACCTTCCCGGTAGGCGAGGGCGAGGATGCGCGCTCCGGGCGCGTTTTCGCTGACGGCAAGACAGAATGCGGGTTGCACGAATAATGACTCTTTCACCACACCTTAAAGACTTAGAGAACGAATCCCTCCACATCCTGCGCGAAGTCGCCGGGCAATTCGACAAGGTAGGCCTGCTCTTTTCCGGCGGCAAGGACTCCGTCGTCGTCTTCGAGCTCGCCCGCCGCGCCTTTGCGCCCGCTACCGTTCCCTTCGAGCTGATCCACGTCGATACCGGCCACAACTTCCCGGAGGTCATCGACTTCCGCGATCAGCTCGTCGCCGAGACTGGCGCGCGCCTGCACGTCGCCCACGTCCAGGATTGGATCGACCGCGGCGACCTCCAGGAGCGCCCCGATGGCACCCGCAACCCGCTGCAGTCCGTGCCGCTGGTGGAGACCATCGCCGAGCGCGGTTACGACGCCGTCCTGGGTGGCGCGCGCCGCGACGAGGAACGCGCCCGCGCCAAGGAGCGCATCTTCTCCATCCGCGATTCCTTCGGCGGCTGGGACCCGCGCCGCCAGCGCCCAGAGCTGTGGGATCTTTACAACGGCGGCAAGATGGCCGGCGAAAACGTCCGCGTCTTCCCCATCTCCAACTGGACCGAGTCCGATATTTGGGAGTACATCGGTGCGCGCAACCTGCAGCTTCCCTCCATCTACTACTCGCACCAGCGCGAGGTATTTAACCGCAACGGCATGTGGCTGACCCCAGGTGAGTGGGGCGGCCCGCGCGAGGATGAGCCGCTGGAGACCCGCACCGTGCGCTACCGCACCGTGGGGGATATGTCCTGCACCGGTGCCGTGGAATCCACCGCCGCCTCGCCCGATGAGGTGCTCGCGGAAATCTCCATTTCCACCCTGTCCGAGCGCGGCGCCACCCGCGCCGATGACAAATTGTCCGAGTCCGCCATGGAGGACCGCAAGAAGGAAGGCTACTTCTGATGACGACTACCCTTGCGCCGAATGTTGGCGCGCTCAAGCAGCGCGATACCCTGCGCCTGTGCACCGCCGGCTCCGTTGATGACGGCAAGTCCACCTTCGTGGGCCGCCTGCTCTACGACACCAAGTCCGTGCTCGCGGACCAGGTGGAATCCATGGAGCGTTCTTCTGCCGACCGCGGCTTCGATGGCATGGACCTGTCGCTGCTTGTCGACGGTCTCCGTGCCGAGCGCGAGCAGGGCATCACCATCGACGTGGCCTACCGTTACTTCGCCACCGACAAGCGCACTTTCATCCTCGCCGATACCCCGGGCCACGTGCAGTACACGCGCAACACGGTCACCGGCATGTCCACGTCCCAGGTGGTGGTGCTGCTTGTCGACGCCCGCAATGGCGTCGTCGAGCAAACCCGCCGCCACCTCAACGTTGCCGCGCTTTTGGGCGTGCGCCACGTGATTCTGGGTGTGAACAAAATCGACCTGGTGGACTACGACGAGGCCACCTTCCGCGCGATTGAGGCGGAGTTCAACGAGGTCGCCGCGCGCCTGGGCATTACGGATTCGGTGGTCATCCCGATTTCTGCGCTCAAGGGCGATAACGTGGTGGAACGCTCCACCAACATGGATTGGTATGAGGGCCCGACGGTCCTCGAAACGCTCGAGACCGTCCCCGTGGCCACCGGCCGCGCCGATGACCTGGACCTGCGTTTCCCCATCCAATACGTCATCCGTGAGCACACCACTGACTACCGCGGCTATGCCGGCCGCGTGAAGGCCGGGCACGTGGCGGTGGGGGATGAGGTGACCCTGCCGGGCGGGCGGACCTCGACGGTCACCGCGATCGATACCACCGATGGCCCGCTTGGATCCGATGAGGCGGCGCGCGCCGGCGATTCCGTGGTTCTGCGGCTGGCCGACGAGATCGACCTGGCCCGCGGTGACCTCATCGCTGGCACTCAGCGCCCGGAGGAGGTGCGCGAGTTCGCCGCCACCGCGGTGGTCTTGACGGAAAAAGAGCTGCGCGCGGGACAGATGGTGAAGCTGCGCTATGGCACCGCGCTGGTCAAGGCCCGCGTGGCCTCGGTCGATCGGGTGCTGGATTTGGATGGCGTGGCCGATGTTGAGGCCCCGGAATCCGCAGCACTCAACGACATTGCTTTCATCACCATCCAAACCCAAGCGGAGCTTCCCGTGGAGAACTACGCCGCCCGCGGCGCGGTGGGCAATTTTCTGCTCATCGATCAGTCGAGCGGCAACACGCTGGCCGCGGGCTTTGTGGGCCAGCGGCTGCGCTAACGGTTGCGTTGCGGCGGCCGAACCGCCGCACTTAGCTTCCCGGCGGGACGTCGCCAGACATGATGACCTTCTGCTGGCCGTCGTCCCAACGGAAGCCCGCATTCGTTTCGCCGGTGTGCCCCGCATTAGATTCGCCCTCGCGCGGCCAGTGGTAGGTCACGGCGATTTCGTTCCCGCTGACCTGCTCTACGGTAGGGAAGAAGCCATAGGGCTCAGCGGTGGCGGTGCCCAAGTACTCGCCCTTGTGGAAGAGCATGATGTGATAGGGCGAGGAGGACGTTCCGCGCTCGATGCTGATGGTCTGCCAGCTCAGCTCCGCGCAGGGATCGAACTGCGAGAAATCCACCAGCGTCCAGTTGTTGTCATTCCACGGTGGAACCGTGCCAATGCCTGATTCATAGGCCGCGTGGGCGTCGATATCCTGGCAGGATTCCGCATCGTCTGTAGGGGACTCGGCGGGCAACGTCGGCGAGGCACCCGCGGCCGGCGACGATGCAGCGGGGCCCTCGGCGCCCTCTGCGTTATCCGGAGTGCTATCCGTTGCGCTGCTCTGCACGGAATTGAACATCGGCGAGTCCGCAGAATCCTGCGCCGCGTTGTCCTGGGAACAGGCGGCCAGCGGGAGGCAGATAAGGGCAGCGCCGATGAAGGCGGACCTAAACATTGATGTTCCTTTCCTAGTGTGTGCGCCTCATATAGGGCGCACGACTAGCTCTATCTTATCTAGCCCATCGGCGGAACATCGCCGCTCATGATGACTTTGTGCTGGGCCTCGTCCCAACGGAAGCCGGCGTGTGTCTCTCCCGTCGGCGCGGCATTGGCATCGCCCTCTTGTAGCCAGTGATAGGTTACGGAAATCTCGTTGCCATTGACCCGCTCCACGCTGGGGAAGAAGCCATAGGGCTCGGCGGTGGCGGTGCCGATGTACTCGCCGTAGTGGAAGAGCATGATGTGGTGCGGCGAGGAGGCCGTTGCACCTTCGATGGAAATGGTCTGCCAGCTCAGCTCCGCGCATGGATCGAAGTGGGAGGAATCAACCAGAGCCCAGTTGTGGCCATTCCACTGCGGGACTTGGGCGATGTTGTCGTTGAAAGCCGCGTGTGCGTTTCCTGCCTCGCAGACTACGGGGCTGGCTTGGGCTTCTTCGGGGCTGCTGCAGGCGATAAGGGGGAAGCACAGCAGTGCGGTTGCGGCGAATACTCGTGGGGTGAACATGGTGTTCTCCTTTCTGAGGTCTCGGTGTGGTTCCAGACCCTACAAGTGGCCGCAACGCTCAGAACAGAGATGTGGAGAGCATTCCTCGGGCCACCGGGTAGTCTCGCAGGCATGGAGAATCTTTCTGGTCGTACCTTGTTCGTCGCCGCCGTGGACGCTGAAGCCGCGCATGTGCCTCAGGGAGCGCCGCTGCTCATCACGGGTATTGGTACGGTGCCCGCCGCCATCGAGCTGACGGCGGTTTTGGCCTCAGCGCAGCAGCTGCCGGAGCGCGTCATCAATATCGGTACCGCGGGCGCGCTTCGCGACGATCTCGCTGGCGTCTTCGAGATCTCGCACGTTCGCAAGCACGACTTCCACTTGGAGGTGCTCAGCGACGTCTCTCGTTATCTCCTCCCCGAGGTCATTGAATTAGAGACCTCCGGAAAGCTGCCCACTGAGACTCTGGCGACGGGCGATTCCTTCATCTCGGACACCCCTACCCGCACGCGCCTTGCCCAAGATTCCGCGCTGTGCGACATGGAGGGCTACGCCATCGCCGCGGTGTGCCGAAAGTTCGGTGTGCCGTGCACGTTGCTCAAGCAGGTATCGGATACCGCGAATGAGGAATCCTACGGCTCGTGGGCTTCGGTGCTCGATCGCGCCGCGGAGGAGCTGGCCGTCGCTTTTGGCACGGTAACCGCGGACTAGGCCCTCGACACGGAAACTGCCCTAGCTGACAGAGTTATGCCCCGCCATTGAAGCGGGAGCACTGGTTTTGGCAGATAGGGCAGTTATACGGCCAGGGAGAGCCATGAAAGCTGCGCTGCAGCTTTGGCTAGCGGGCGCTGCTGGCTTCCAGCTTCTCGTAGAGCTCCATGACGGTGTCGTGGCCCTCTGACGTAGAAATCTTGATGTTCTTGGCTTCGATTTCGCCGGCGCGCAGGCTGGCCATTTCCTGGTGGTAGCGGAAAACCACGGCAATGGTGGCCGCCACCGGGACGGCCAGGAAAGCGCCGATGATGCCCGCCAGGGCGGAACCCACGGTCACGGAGAGCAGCACCATTGCTGCGTGCAGTCCCATGGCCTTGGACTGCAGCATCGGCTGGAGCACGTTGCCCTCCACCTGCTGGACAATGATGATGAGGGCAAGTGCCAAGAGGGCCTTGGTGAGGCCATCTGAAACCAGCGCGATGATGACGGCCAAAGCACCCGCAGTGACCGCACCGATGACTGGGATGAAGCTGGCGAAGAAGGTCACCACGCCGATGACGAGAGCCAGCGGAACCTGGAGGACCCAGAGGCCGAGGCCGATGAGGAGGCCGTCGACAGCCGCGACGGCTGCTTGTGCCTGAATGAAGCCGGACAGCGTATTCCACACGCGAGTCAGCAGCTCAGTGGCGTGCCAGCCCGCGGAGTAGCCGGAGTAGGTGCGCAGCCACGGCAGGAACTTATCGCCGTCCTTGAGGATGAAGAAGGCGACGAAGAGCATGATGGCGAGCGCCATGGCGATGGAGCTGGCCATCGATACACCGGAAATCACCCCGGTGGCGATGTTGGAAGCTTGGCCCTTGAGGAAAGCCATGGCGTCATCCAACACTTCCTGGACCTTCGCTGCATCAATCTCAATGGGCAGGTCCTTGGCCATATCGACGAGCTTGTTCAAGCCGCCCTCAGCTTGGCTGACCAGGGACGCACCCTGAGAGGAGACCACTGGGGCCATTGCTGCGAACACGCCGCCGATGATGGCCAAAAAGCCCAGCAGCGTGGTGATGGCGGCCAGCGCGCGGGGGAACTTGTGCGCGCGCAACCAGTTGGTCACGGGGAAGAGCACCGTGCACACCAGGATGGCCAGGATGACCGGCAGCAGGCCTACCCAGATGAACTTCAGCAGGTAGCCGGCTAGGCCGACGCCCGCCACCACGATGATGAAGATCAAGCACACCTTGGCCAGGGAGATGGCGTCGCGCCCGAGGACGCGGGACTTGTCATCGGTCTTTGACACCGGGAGGGCGGCTTCTTCGCTGATGGGCTTCGCAGCAGCGGACTGTTCTGCGGCTTCAGAAGCCGCAGTGGACGCCGCCGCGTCAGAGGCCGTGGAGGGCTGGGGGTCGGTGCCCGGGCGGGCACCGTCACCATTGTTGTTTCTCATGCGCTCCATCTTCTCATATGAGCGCAGAAACGAGCTATGCGCGGATGCTGCTTACCTGGCGGATGATGCCAAAGCGGTGCATCGTCACCGAGACCGCCTGCTCGAGGAGGAAGGGCAGAAGCTCGCGGCGGCCATCGGCCAACACCGGCTGGTCCAAGACCACGGAGTTGGATTCCACCGCTGCCTCAAAGAGGCCCGGCTCCACGGAACCAACGACGCGCACGCGGCCCGACTCCAGGCGAGCGACCTCACGGGCGAAGGTTTCTGCTTCCACGGCGTCGACCTTAAAGCCCAGTCCACGCAGCTCCGCAGCCTTCTCCGGGGCGGCGCTGAAGCGCACCGGGGAGTCGGTGCGGGTGGCGGCGAGGGCGAGGCGGGAGACGTCGCGAAGCGCGGCGTCCGAGGCGATGCGCACCTGCAGCGGGGTCAGCACCGGGCGGTAGCGGAAGACGTTGGCCTCGCAGACCAGGCCGGAGCGGTCGTGCTTGCGGCCGAACTCCTGCTGCCAGGCCAGTTCGTCGAGCTCTGCTGCGCGCCACAGCCAGGCGGTGTCCTCCTCCGAGAGATCGAGGTCACCGAAGGCACGCAGCTGGGCCGCCACCGGCTGCGAGATATCCACGTCGAAGGGGCGCAGCGGGCCCTCGGACCAGGTGCCGAACTGCGCGACATAGTTCGGGCCGCCGGCCTTGGCACCCGGGCCCATGACGGATTGCTTCCAGCCGCCGAAGGACTGGCGTTGCACAATCGCGCCGGTAATACCGCGGTTGACGTAGGCGTTGCCCACCTCCACGCGCTCGAGCCAGTAATCGATCTCATCGTTATCCAGCGTGTGGATGCCGCCGGTGAGGCCGTAGCCGGTGGAGTTCTGCCACTCGATGGCCTCCTCCAGGGTCTCCGCGTGCATGATGCCAAGCACCGGGCCGAAGCACTCGTTGACGTGGAACCAGGAGCCGGGGCGCACGTTATCGCGAATACCCGGCGACCACAGGGTGCCTTCCTCGTTGAGCTTCTTCGGCTTCACCAGCCACTTTTCACCCGGCTCCAGCTGGGTCAGGCCGCGCAGCAGCTTCTCGCCCGGGGCTTCGGCCAGGCCGTTCATCGTCGTCGTGATGTCGTAGCCGGGGCCGGTGATGAGGGTCTCGACGGCGTCGACAAGCTGGGAGCGCAGGCGCTGCGACTCGCCGGCCGCGCCCACAAAGATAACCAGGGAGGACGCCGAGCACTTCTGGCCGGAGTGGCCGAAGGCGGAGAGGTACAGGTCCTGAATGGCCAGGTCCGGGTCCGCGGACGGGGTGATGATGAGCGCGTTCTTGCCGGAGGTCTCCGCCATGATGTTGAGCTCCGGCTTCCAGGAGCGGAAGAGCTTGCCGGTATCGGAAGCGCCTGTGAGGATGACGGCGTCGACGTCGCCGTGGGAGACCAGAGCGCGGCCGGCATCACCCTCGTCGGTGAAGACGAGCTGGACCAGATCCGGGTCGAGGCCTTGTGCCTCGAGGCCGGCGCGGAAGGCGTCCACGACGAGCTTCGCACAGTGCACGACCTGCGGCGCAGGCTTAATGATGACGGCGGAACCCGCAGCCAGGGCGGCCGCGATGCCGCCGGTGGGGATGGCCACCGGGAAGTTCCACGGCGGGGTCACCACGGTCACGCGGTAGGGCGTGAACTCGGCGGCGTAGTTCTCCAGCAGGCGCGCGGACTGCGCGTAGTAGGTGCAGAAGTCGATGGCCTCGGAGATTTCCGGGTCGGTCTGCGTGACAGTCTTATTGGCCTCGTAGGCGGCCACGGAGATGAACTCGCCGCGGCGGTTGGCCAGCACATCGGCCACGGCCTCGAGCGCGCGGGCGCGGTCCTCGGCAGGACGGGAGCCCCACTCGGCGCCGAGCTCAGCGGCGCGGGCCACGTGCTTGTCGACGACCCCCGTATCCGTCACCTCGTCCACCCCGTGCTCGCCCGGGTCGCTGGCCAGCGCCTTAAGCGCCCACTCGCGGTTAGCCTCCAGGGCTGGGTCGGTGTCCGGCTCGTTGGCGAAGCGCCCGGTGCGCGGTGCCTGGCGGCCGGCTGCCTGCTCGGCCTCCTCCAGGCGGTTTTGGGTGCGGCGCGGGCCGGCGAAGGTATCCCAGCGCTGCGCGACGGCCTCGCGGAAGACCTCCTCCTGGTCCTTCAGCGCCTGCTCCTCCGGGGCGAAGAGGGCGTAGAGGAAGTTCTGCGGAGCGGAGTTCTCCTCCAAGCGGCGCACCAGGTAGGAGACGGCGACGTCGAAGTCCTCCATGTGCACCACCGGGGTGTAGAGGATCTGGCGGCCCTCGAAGGCCTCGCGGACCGCGGTCTGCTGGGCCGGGGACATGCCTTGGAGCATCTCGGAATCCATCATGCGCATCACGCCGCGCTTGGTGCCCAGCTTGTAGGCAAACGCCGCGGTGTAGAGGTTGTGGGTGGCCACGCCGATGCGCACGCAATCGGCGAACTCGGGGCGCAGGATGTAGTCGAGCAGGCGGTAGTAGTTGGCGTCCACCTCATCCTTGGTGGCATAGGGCGCTGCCGGCCAGCCGTGGATCTCGCCCTGGACGTGCTCCATGGAAAGGTTTGCGCCCTTGACGATGCGAATCTTGATGTGGGAGCCGCCCTCGGCCACGCGCTGCTTAGCGAACTCGGCGAGGTGCGTCAGAGCGTCGAAGGTATCCGGCAGGTAGGCCTGCAGCACGATGCCGGCCTCGAGGTTGATGAACTCCGGCTCGCTGAGCAGCTCGGTGAACAGGCGCACGGTGAGGTGGAGGTCGTGGTATTCCTCCATATCCAGGTTGATGAAGACCTTGTCCGGGCGGCGCGCGGCGGCCTCGTACAGCGGGCGCAGGCGCTCCTTGAGGCGGACCAAGGAACCCTCGATATCCCAGGGGTTGAGCTGGGCCACCATGGAGGAAGCCTTGACGGACACGTAGGTCACGCGCGGGTTCTTGATGAGCTTGAGGGTGCGCTCAGCGCGGGAGCGCGCTTCCGCATCACCCAGCACGGCCTCGCCGAGGAGGTTGAGGTTGAGTTGCTCGCCGGACTCGGCGGCCTTGTCCAGGGTCTTGTTCAGGGCATCGCTCTCAGCGTCGAGGACCAGGTGGCCGACCATCTGGCGCATGCGCATGCGGGCCAGCGGCATGACCAGGTTGGGCAGGATCGGGCCGAAGAAGCCACCCAGGCCCACCAGCGATCCGTTGATGAGGCCGAGGAAGGAAGCATCGTAGGTGGTGGTGACGGACTTCAGTGCGTGGGCGGCTACCTTGTCATCTTCGGGGCGCATGACGCGGTCGACGAAGTCCATGGTGAAGGCCACTCCGTCCGGGTTGCGCAATAAGTCAGCGAGCTGTTCTGTGGCCGGATCCTGTTCGTCGGCAGTGGAGGCGAGCCAGGAGTGGGCTTGGGCCGCGGCGGCGTCGATCAGCGCGGCGTCGATGTCGGTGGATTCGGGCACGGGGGTATGAGCATCGTTAGTCATGGATTACAACCTTTATGGGTCTCAAGGCACACTGGTACAGCCTTATGGAATGCGGAAAGAACACAAACTATCGAGTCCAGCAGTTGCTCAAGCTCTGTGCGGCGCTGATTAGCCTGTCCAGTTTGTGTGATAAGAGGGCTTACTTAACGTTGGCGTGCACAACTGGAGGCCGGTCGGAAGAACGACGCTGTCTAATGAAGTAAGCATTCATATGTGACCACCCTTCTTGCGTGGGGAAACGGCCAAGCGGTGGCTTGGCCGGGCCAGCGAAAAATAGGCGCCTTTAACATGGTCCGCCACACAGTGGGTGCAGACATGTAACCCATCTCGCTTATATGAAAGCTAGCCCCTTATGTTGGGGTGAGTCAATCCCACAGGTGTTGTTTTGAGGGGAGGTTGCTACCCCCGTGTTAGTGACTGAGATACTCCGTGAGATCTGTCGCGATCTTCTGTGCGCCCATTGGACCTAGGCCGAGTGCCCACGTATCGTCGCTGACCTCGATAGCATGGCCGTCTTTAACCGCTGGAAGCTGCTGGAACGCCGCAGTGGAAATGGCGGTGTCTTGGCCGGTGGCGGAGGGATCTCCGTAGCTGCAGTAGAAGATGTAGTCGGCGTCCGCTTGGTCAATGTTCTCCGGTGAGATTTCTGCAGCGAGCTCTTCGATGTCCTGGTTGGCGGGGCGGGCGAGGCCGGCGTCATCAAGCACCGTTCCAATGAGTGAAAGGCGCCCGTAGAGGCGTACTTTGCCCGGCATGAAGCGCAGAATGGTGACGGTGGTGTCTTCGCTAGCTGGCCCGTCCTTAATGACCTTCTTTACTTCTTCGATCTTCTTGTCGTAGTCGGCCATGACTTGTTCGGTGCGCTCTTCCTCGCCGAGGGCTTCACCGATCAGGTGGAAGTTTTCTTTCCAAGTGTACCCAGGGCGAATCGAGAAAACGGTAGGCGCGATGGAGCTGAATTGGTCATAATACTTATCCATGCGCAGCTGCGAGCCGATGATGAGGTCCGGTTGTAGTGAGGCGATCTTTTCCATATTGACTTCGTTGATCGTGCCTACCGTTTCGATGTCACTTGCTTTGTCGGCCATGTAATCGGGGACGGGGTTCTGACCCTTAGACGTGGTCATGCCGACTGGCTTCATGCCAAGGGCAAGGACGGAGTCGAGCTCGCCGCTTTCGAGAACGACTACTCGTTGAGGCTTCTCTTTGAGCTCGGTCGTACCACGGGCATGTGTGACGGTGCGGGGGAACTGGCCGGGAGCTGCATCGCTGCCAAAGGATTGGGTCTTCTCTCTGGCTCCAGCAAAGCCCTCGCCACCAGTTGCCACGGAGTCATTTCCTGCGGCGGAGTTGGATTTTCCTGTTTCCTTCTCTGCTGGAGAGGATGAGCTGGACCCGCCGGTGTTTGAATCGGCGTTTTCGAGGCTGGCGCAACCGGTGAGAGCTAGCGCTGCGGTAAGGCCAACAGCGGTAAGGCGGAGGAGTGGGATGTGAGACGCGATTTTCTTTCGAGTAGTCATAAAAGGTAGCCTAACCTAAATTAGGTCAAGCTAAGGAAACGTGAGCGTATGAAGGTGTTTGGGTGGTGTTGGTGATTGAGCAGGGGGTGCACACCGGAAAGGGAAATACTCGGCGTCTTGGTCGGGTAGTAGTTGCTGGCCTTGCCATTCTCTGTATCGGCGTGGGGCTGTCGCTGGCGTTGGGGGCGCGCAGCATTCCTTTCAGTGACGTGTTGGCCGCCCTTCGAGGTCAGCCTGGTATAGCTTCCTCGATCGTGTGGGAGAGGCGGCTTCCCCGTACTCTCGTGGCCGTTTGTGCGGGCTGTGCTTTGGCTCTCGCTGGTGCAGTTCTGCAGATTATGACGCGCAACCCTTTGGCAGATACCGGAGTTTTCGGGATTAACGTAGGCGCCAGCTTGGCCGCGGCCATTGCTCTGGGCTGGTGGGGGTGGCAATCACCTTTTGCTTTTTCGCTCGCAGCCATCATCGGTGCGGCAGTGACCATGCTGCTGGTCACCGCGGTAGGGCGTGGCAGAGCTGGCGATGTTGATCCGCTGAGACTGATTCTTGCAGGTGTAGCCATCGGGGCGGTATGTGAAGGGCTTTCCTCCGCTCTCATCCTGGTAGATCCGCACTCTTTTGCACGTATCCGCGCGTGGGTGACGGGCTCTGTTGACGTGGCCTCGTGGACACCGGTGGCGATTACAGCCGGCGGGTTAGCAGTTGGTGTGGTGCTGCTGATTGCCTTTGCGCGCCATTTGCCGCCCCTTGCTCTGGGGGATGACGTTGCGGCGGGTCTCGGTATCAACCTCAAACTGACTCGTTTGGGACTTGTCGCGGCGGTAACAGTGTTGGCTGCTACCGCTACCGCAGCGGCGGGGGTGATTGTATTTGTCGGATTAGTCATCCCGCATGTTGTCAGGCTGTGCGGGATATATGAAGAACGGGCACAGCTTGTCGCCGCTGCCGTGGTGGGGCCTTTGTTTTTGTTGGGAGCCGATATTGTGGGGCGCTACCTCACTGCTGCTGAGTTGCCGGCTGGCGTCACGGTGTCGCTCATTGGTGCCCCAGTATTGATTGCGCTGTCCCATCGCGCTGGAAGGAGGCTGTGATTGTGAGCGTGAGAAGTGTTTTGTCCTTTACGGGCATTGTGATCGTCGCGCTGGCTATTGCTGCCTATTCGCTCTTCTCGCCTGGTGCCGGGCAAGAAAGCGCAGCGTTGTGGTCCGTGGCTACGAATCCCAATAGCACTGACTTTGCGGCCACCGTCGTGTGGCAATGGCGTGCTCCGCGGGTGGTTGCTGCGATTGTCGTAGGAATGTGTTTGGGCATAGCGGGCGCCATCTTTCAGATCCTTACTCACAATCCTCTGGGGTCGCCCGACATCATCGGGTTTAATACCGGTGCCTATACCGGTGTCATCGCGGTTTCCTTGGCGGGCTTTAGCTCCGCGTTCAACATTGCGCTAGGCGCATTGGTGGGTGGGGCTCTCACTGCGTTACTCATCATGGGGCTTTCATTTGCAGGAAGGCTTACGGGAGCAAGACTGATTGTGGTGGGGATTGGAGTGACGTTCTTTCTTTCAGCAATAAACAAGTGGTTGATTCTTAGCGGTGAGTTGGAGCAATCCTTAGGCGCGGCGACTTGGGCTGCTGGAACATTGAATGCTGTGTCCTGGGCACGAGTTATTCCATTGGGGGTGCTGGGAGGCGCGGCGTGCGTCGCTGGGTTGCTGCTGCGTGGCTGGTGCGACGCGCTTGCCCTGGGGGATAGCGCGGCGAGTGCGTTGGGGTTGAACGTGAGTCGTGCACGTGTGGTGATGGTTCTGGTTGGCACAGTTCTTGTCGCTGTATCGACGGCGATAGCGGGTCCAATCTCATTTATCGCCCTCGCGGCCCCGCATATGGCTCGGTTGCTCTCGCGTCCAGACAGGACACCGGTGTTGCTCTCTGGAGTCCTCGGTGCTCTTTTCTTGCTCGCTGCCGACTTAGCAGGGCAGCGACTGTTTTTCCCAATTACTCTGCCTGCCGGTCTTATTACGGTGTGCGCCGGTGGCATCTATCTGGCGGGTCTGCTGCTGTGGCAATCCCGAGCTGCCGGAATGAAAGGTCAGTAAAGTGAACCAGCAAAAAGTATGTGACGGTGCGCCGAGCGTGCGGGCTGAGGGGGTGAGCATGTCCTACGGGAGGACTGCCCCGCTAATTCTCGACTCGGTGGATGTGTCTTTTCCGGCCGGGAAATTCACTGCCATTATCGGTCCCAATGGTTGTGGAAAATCCACTTTGGTCAAGGTGTTGGCGCGGTTGGAAACACCGAACGCGGGCGCGGTGCGCATTGGCGAACAAGATGCAGCCGCATTCTCTCGGCGAAGCTACGCTCGGCGCGTCGCCGTGATGTCGCAGCAATCCATAGCTCCCGAAGGGATCAATGTCAGGGAACTGGTCGCGCGCGGGCGCTTCGCCCACCAAGGATTTATGGGGTGGAGGAGTCGGGAGGACGAGCGTGCTGTTAGTCGCGCGCTAGCAAAGGTAGGCCTTGAAGAACTGGAGACGGCCGAGGTAGCGGCGTTGTCTGGTGGTCAGCGTCAGCGTGCTTGGCTGGCTATGGCCCTCGCCCAGGAAACGCCTGTGCTCTTCTTGGATGAGCCAACGAGCGCTCTTGACATCGGATACCAGCATTCCTTCATGCGGCTGATGCGACAGCTGGCAGGAAACAAAACCCTCATTGCGGTCATTCATGACTTGGCGCATGTATTGCGCTATGCGGATCGCGTCGTGGCGATGAAAGATGGAAAGGTGTGGGACGCGGGCGTGCCGCGCGACGTCATTACCCCTGCCCTTATTGAGGAACTCTATGGGCTGACAGTCCGCGTTGTAGATGTGGACGGTGAGCCAGCAATCGTCCCTGTGGGGTGAGTTTCCGCCAAACCGGTTTTGTTTTCCCAGCGTGTGGGCGGTAATTAAAAAAAGTTGAGTGGATCGGGAACAACTTTGGGTTTGCCCGCGTTGTGTAGGTTGAGTGACCGGCGCTCAGGTTTGGATGACAATGGGTGCCGCTTCTGTTAGAGTTCAACCCTGAACGCGGCGGAAGTTGAGTCGCGCACTATCAACTTAAGAACAAACCCCAACAAGCAAGGAGAAAAGATTATGGGACGCGCAGTAGGAATTGACCTCGGTACCACCAACTCGGTCGTATCCGTTCTGGAAGGTGGCGAGGCCACCGTTATCGCTAACTCGGAGGGTTCCCGCACCACCCCGTCCGTCGTGGCTTTCGCTAAGAACGGCGAAATCCTCGTCGGCCAGTCCGCTAAGAACCAGGCGGTCACCAACGTTGACCGCACCATCCGCTCCGTCAAGCGCCACATCGGCACCGACTGGACCATCGACATTGATGACAAGAAGTACACCCCGCAGGAGATTTCGGCCCGCACGCTCATGAAGCTCAAGCGCGACGCCGAGGCTTACCTGGGTGAGGACGTTACCGACGCCGTTATTACCGTCCCGGCTTACTTCGAGGACTCCCAGCGCCAGGCCACCAAGGAGGCCGGCCAGATCGCAGGCCTCAACGTCCTGCGTATTGTTAACGAGCCGACCGCCGCTGCACTGGCCTACGGCCTGGAGAAGGGCGAGCAGGAGCAGACCATCCTGGTCTTCGACCTTGGTGGCGGTACCTTCGACGTCTCCCTGCTGGAGATCGGTGACGGAGTGGTTGAGGTTATGGCTACCGCTGGTGACAACCAGCTCGGTGGTGACGACTGGGACCAGCGCATCGTCGACTGGCTCGTGGATAAGTTCAAGGCTTCCCAGGGCGTTGACCTGACCAAGGATAAGCGCGCCGTCCAGCGCCTGCGCGAGGCTGCGGAGAAGGCCAAGATTGAGCTGTCCTCCTCCCAGTCCGCCAACATCAACCTGCCGTACATCACGGTGGACGCGGAGAAGAACCCGCTCTTCCTGGATGAGACCCTGTCCCGCACCGAGTTTCAGAAGATCACCCAGGACCTGCTGGACCGCACCAAGGAGCCGTTCAACCAGGTTATCAAGGATGCTGGCCTGTCCCTGTCCCAGGTTGACCACGTGGTTCTCGTCGGTGGCTCCACCCGTATGCCGGCTGTGTCCGACCTGGTGAAGGAAATGACCGGCAAGGACCCGAACAAGGGCGTGAACCCGGACGAGGTCGTGGCAGTCGGCGCTGCTCTCCAGGCAGGCGTGCTGCGCGGTGAGGTCAAGGACGTGCTGCTTCTCGACGTCACCCCGCTCTCCCTCGGCATCGAGACCAAGGGTGGCGTGATGACCAAGCTCATCGAGCGCAACACCACCATCCCGACCAAGAAGTCCGAGACCTTCACCACGGCTGATGACAACCAGCCTTCCGTGCAGATTCAGGTCTACCAGGGCGAGCGTGAGATGGCTTCCGCCAACAAGCTGCTCGGCTCCTTCGAGCTCGGCGGCATCGCCCCGGCACCGCGCGGCGTACCGCAGATTGAGGTCACCTTCGACATCGACGCCAACGGCATCGTCTCCGTCTCTGCTAAGGACAAGGCCACCGGCAAGGAGAACACCATCAAGATTCAGGATGGTTCCGGCCTGTCCCAGGAGGAGATCGACCGCATGGTCAAGGATGCCGAGGCTCACGCCGAGGAGGACAAGAAGCGCCGCGAGGAGCAGGAGACCCGCAACCAGGCGGAATCCACCTCCTACCAGACCCGCAAGTTCATGGATGAGAACGCCGACAAGCTGCCGGAGGACCTCAAGACCCGCGTGACCGAGGCTGCCGATGCCGTCGATGAGGCCCTCAAGGGTGATGACATTGAGGCGATTAAGTCGGCCGTCGAGAAGCTCGGCACCGAGTCCCAGGAGCTGGGCAAGGCTCTGTACGAGGCGCAGGCTGCTGAGGCAGGCGCCGAGGGTGCCGCTGCTGGCGAGACCGCTGGTGACCCGAACGTCGTCGACGCCGAGGTTGTCGACGAGGACGACGAGAACAAGGAGAAGTAAACCATGACCTCCCCTCAGGACCCAGGCAACCCGGCCAATACCGACCCTGAGGCAACCTCCGCTGAGGCTGCGGAGGCTGCCGCCGCCGAGGCTGCTTCTGCCGACGGTGCCGTGGATGACGCCACGGCGAACACTGCTGAGGCGCAGGCCGATGCTGCCACCGCGAACACCGCTGAGGCAGAGGCCGCGGTTGAGGATGCCGCCCGCGACATCACCGAAGAAGCGGCCGCTGGTGAGGACACCGTCGCAGAGAATTCCCTGGAGGCTCAGCTGGCTGAGCGCACCGAGGACCTGCAGCGCCTCAACGCGGAGTACACCAACTACCGCCGCCGCACTGAGCGCGACCGCCAGGCCGTGATCGAGACCACCAAGGCCAAGGTCCTGGCAGACTTCTTGCCTATCCTTGATGACCTGGAGCTCGCACGCCAGCACGGTGACCTCAACGAGGGCCCGCTCAAGGCCATCGCGGACAAGCTCACGGGCGTGCTGACCAACAACCAGCTGACCCCGTTCGGTGCCGAGGGCGATGCCTTCGACCCCGAGGTGCACGAGGCAGTTCAGGACCTGTCCACCGGTGACGAGCAGGTCATCGGCACGGTTCTGCGCCGCGGCTACACGGTGGGCGAGCGCGTTGTGCGCACCGCCATGGTGATTATCGCCGACCCCGCCGAGTCAGCCGATGCCGCTGACGGTCCGGACAGCCCGGATAACGCAGAATAGGCATCGCAGGTGGCGTCAGGGTTTGAGTATTCCTTGGCGCCACTGTTCTTTTCACTACTTAGTTAGCATTTTTACTTAGCAAAAAATCTTTAAACCCAACCGATTAACGATTCTCCTGAAAGGAGGAGATGCCCAGTGAACGCTAAGCCAGAATGGGCAGACAAGGATTATTACGCGGATCTGGGGGTCTCCTCATCCGCTACCGCTGAAGAAATTAAGCACGCGTACCGCAAGCTGGCCCGCCAGAATCACCCCGACGCCAACCCGGATAATCCCGCGGCGGCGGAGAAATTCAAGCAGGTGGCCGAAGCCTATGATGTGCTGTCTGATAAAGCTACCCGCAAGGACTATGACGAGTTCAAGGCCATGATGCGCGGCGGCGGCTTTGGACGGAGAGGAGGCGCCGGGTTTCCCGGCGGGTTTCGATCCACGCACATGGGTGGACCGGGTGCGCAAGACTTCGACCTCTCGGACATCTTCGGAGGATCCGCTCGAGGAGCGTCTCAAGGCGGCGGTCTGGGGGATATCTTCGGTGGCGTTTTCAACCGCGGCGGTGGTGCTGGCCACACAGCTCGGCCGTCGCGGGGGGCCGACGTCGAAACGCACATAACCCTCGACTTCCGCGAGGCGGCCAAGGGGACCACCATCCCGCTGCAGTTGAGCGGCGAAGCCCCCTGTACCACGTGCCACGGTTCCGGCTCGAAGACCGGCAAGCTGTCGACGTGCTCGACGTGTGATGGCACCGGGTTCACCTCGGAACAGCGCGGCTCCTTCGGTTTCTCGGCGCCGTGTACCGACTGTGGGGGCACCGGCCAGCGCGCGGAGGATCCGTGTGTGGATTGCTCTGGCACCGGAACGGTACACCGCACCCGCTCGATTACGGTACGTATCCCCGCCGGGGTCATCGATGGGCAAAAGGTGCGCCTGGCTGGCCAGGGCGAAGCGGGGCCGAACGGCACCCCGTCCGGCGATCTCTTCGTAGCGGTCACGGTGAAGCCCGACAAGGTCTTCACTCGGGAAGGCGATGACCTACACGTCACCGTCCCCGTCTCCTTTGCGGAGCTGGCCTTGGGTGACACCATTACGGTGCCGACCCTCGATTCGCCCGTGCGCGTCAAGGTACCGGCGGGAACGCCCGACGGGCGCACGCTGCGCGTCAAGGGCCGCGGCGTAGTCAAGCGTGGCGGCAAGGCCGGCGACCTCATGGTGACCGTGCAGGTCACCGTGCCCTCCACGCTGGATGCCGCGGCCTCCTCGGCGCTGCGCAGCTACGCACAGGCGGAGAAGGACTCCGGCTTCGATCCGCGTGCTGGCTGGGCCGGCAACACGGTGACACGCTAGAAGGAGGTGTGAGATGAGCAAGGACGACACAAATCGAACCGATGCGGCCCAGCCCAAGGCGATGTACGTCATCTCTGTTGCCGCGGAACTATCCGGCATGCACGCTCAAACATTGCGCACCTATGACCGGATGGGGCTGGTCTCCCCAGCCCGCACCTCCGGGGGTGGGCGCCGCTATTCCGAGAGCGACATCGAGCTCTTGCGCAAGATTCAGACGCTCTCGCAAGATGATGGCGTGAATCTGGCCGGCATCAAATCCATCATCGAACTGACCGCGGAGCGGGACCGCCTCGCCGCCGAGCGCGATGAGCTGCAGGCGGAGGTCGAGCGCCTGCGCAGCCAAGCGCGGCCATCGCGCGGCGAGCTGGTTCACGTACCGCGTTCTACCTCCGTGGTGATGTGGACGCCGCGGCGCAACCGCCGCCGGGACAGCTAGGCACTTCCCCCTCCTTCAGGGAGGGGGTTCTTTTCGTTTTGAGCCAGTCGGCCTGAGGCTCCGCACTCTTCACTTGATAAGTGCCCGAGTTGCCAAAGATCCACGGGCCAGAGCAGTTGTGGGCATGATCTTTGGCAACTCGGGCACTTTTTCTGGCGGCAACCGTCCAGAAGAAAAAGCTTTCCCTGTAGAAAACGTGAGTTTGTTGAAAAATAGCGCTACACTCGCACCCAACGTTGTGTGGCCTGTCACATTCCTTGGAGAATGTGTCCAGTGAACCACTGGTGAAGGCGCAACGGAAACCCTTAAGACAACAAGAAAGGTGCGATGACCATGACTTTGTACGCTAACCCCGGAACCGCAGACGCCATCGTCAACTACCGCGAGCGCTACGACAACTACATCGGCGGCGAGTGGGTACCGCCGCTCGACGGCGAATACATGGACAACATCACCCCGGTTACCGGTGAGGTCTTCTGCCAGGTTGCCCGCGGCAAGGAGGCGGATATCAACCTGGCCATTGACGCTGCGGAGAAGGCTTTCGAGACCTTCGGTAAGACCACCCCGGCAGAGCGCGCGCTTCTGCTGCACCGCATCGCTGACCGCATCGAGGAGAACTTGGAAAAGATCGCCGTCGCGGAGACCTGGGAGAACGGCAAGGCCGTGCGCGAGACCCTCGCCGCCGACATCCCGCTGGCGGTCGACCACTTCCGCTACTTCGCCGGCGCCATCCGCGCGCAGGAGGGCCGCCTGTCGCAGATTGACCAGGACACTGTGGCTTACCACTTCCACGAGCCGCTGGGCGTTGTGGGCCAGATTATCCCGTGGAACTTCCCGCTGCTCATGGCAGCGTGGAAGATCGCGCCGGCGCTGGCTGCGGGCAACACCATCGTGATGAAGCCCGCCGAGCAGACCCCGGCCTCCATCCTGCTGCTCATTGAGATCATTGAGGACCTCCTGCCGAAGGGCGTGCTCAACATCGTCAATGGTGTAGGTGAGGAAGCAGGCGTGGCGTTGTCCACCTCGGACCGCATCGCCAAGATTGCCTTCACCGGCTCCACCCCGGTGGGCAAGATCATCAACAAGGCGGCTGCGGACAAGGTCATTCCGGTCACCCTGGAGCTCGGCGGCAAGTCGCCGTCTATCTTCTTCGCGGACATCATGGACAAGGACGATGCTTACCTGGAGAAGTGCGTCGAGGGCTTCGTCATGTTCGCCCTCAACCAGGGTGAGGTCTGCACCTGCCCATCGCGCGCGCTCATCCACGAGGACATCGCGGACAAGTTCCTGGAGATGGCCGTGGAGCGCGTGAAGAAGATCAAGATCGGTCACCCGCTCGACACCGAAACGATGATGGGCGCGCAAGCATCCCAGGAGCAGATGGACAAGATCACCGAATACCTCGAGATCGGCCCGAAGGAAGGTGCGGAAACCCTCATCGGTGGCCACGTGAACAAGGTGGAAGGCCTGGAGAACGGCTACTACATTGAGCCGACCGTCTTTCGTGGAACCAATGACATGCGCATCTTCCGCGAGGAAATCTTCGGTCCGGTGCTCTCCGTGGCTACGTTCAAGGACTTCGAGGAAGCCATCCAGATTGCCAACGACACCAACTTCGGCCTCGGCGCCGGTGTGTGGTCGCGCCACCAGAACACCTGCTACCGCGCCGGCCGCGAAATCCAGGCCGGCCGCGTGTGGGTCAACCACTATCACGTGTACCCCGCTCACAGTGCCTTCGGTGGCTACAAGGAATCCGGCATCGGCCGCGAGAACCACCTCATGATGCTCGCTCACTACCAGGAGACCAAGAACATGCTGGTGTCCTACTCTGAGGAGCAGGCTGGCCTGTTCTAATACCTGCTGGCTATGGCCCCCAGACCCCGCAGAAATGCGGGGTCTTTCCAATAGGAGCCATGATCGCCCGGTAGCCCGCTCGCGCCCGGCACCGCGGTGGCGCCGAAGGCAGGGGAGGAGGGATCTGGGCCGTGGATGCCGCCGCGCGGTCCGGTGGTGGCGGCGATCGGATCCTCGGCGTTGCGTGCGCTCCAAACCCGGCCGTGCAGTTGCGAGGCGTGAGCCACGGAGGCACCCGGGCTGCCGACGAGAACGACGTCATCCGCAACATAGTCCTGCTGCGCAGCCTTGCCCGCCACTACGGAACCATAGGAGTAGCCGATCACCATGTGCTGGGCACCAGGGAAGCGTTGCCGCAGGGCACGCTGGAAGCGGATGAGTTCAGTAGCGCCGCGGCGCGCCGGCTCCTCGTGTGCCGCGCGGGACAGCGACGAGGGAGCAGCATAGCCAATCCACGCCACGGCGGGCCCGTGCGTGGCGTGGGCGATGGCGCGGGCGCGCTCCACGGCGGTGGGCCAGCTGCCAGGCTCGGAGGAGCCGACCCCGCTCACAAACGTGCTGACTTGGGCCGCGTGCGTGCCGAGATTCTCTGGGTCGACGAGCACCACCAGCCGTCCGGGACTGGCCTCCAGCACGGTGAGGTCCGGATTAGCTGCAACCAGGGAGCGGACCTCCTCGCTGGCCATGGTCAGCTGGACCTCGTGCAGCTCTTCTAGCGATAACTCGCTGAAATCCTCCAGGCGAGTCGGCGGCTCACCCAGCTCCGGGGTGCACAAGGCGCTCAGCTGACGGGCGCAGGCCCAGTCGAGGGCATCGGCCAGCGTGTCGAGGTGCCCCAGTACCGCGCTGACGGGCTCCGCTAGAGCGGGAACCACAGCGAGCCGAAGGGCGCGGGCGCGCAGGTGTTCAATCTGCTCCATCAACGGCGCATAAAGGCTCACGATGCGTGCCGCCACGCGCATCTGCTGCGCCGGCCCCCGCAGTGCATCGGTGGCGCTGTGGAGGGTGCCGCGCGCTGCGTCTGCGGCCGCCCCAGAAATCGCTAGCGCTACCCAATGATGGTGCGAGGCATCGATATATCGGGACAGCTCAACGGCGTAATCCTCCAAACGGTAAGCTTCCGCACGCAATGCCGCTGCTGCGCTCATTGGGTGTCTCCCAAGAAAGAAGAAAGCTCCACATCGACATCCTGGGCCACACCCACGAAGCGGTCCAGCTCCTCCAATTGTGCTCGCCGCGCACTCTCGCTGAGCCTTCGTAACTCCTCCCACCGCGCGCCGAGAATCTCCAAAGCACGTGCGGTCCGGGGAGGCTGCCGCACGGAGGGCAACGCGGTGGGGGAGGAATGGTCGAAGAGTGAGCGGATCTGCTGGCGGGTACCGCGGTCAATGGCGAGATGGTTCATAGCATCGAGACTGCGCCAGCAGCCCACCCGCAGTAAAGGACTGCGACACTGAATCCGCGAAATCTGTGGATAACTAGTCCGGGCTCGTCTACCGTGGGCCGCATGAAGGTAGCAGCAGTTCAATTGACCAGCACCGGGGACGTTGAAAAGAACCTCGCCGTGGCGCTCGACAAGATCCAGGAAGCCGCGGATAACGGCGCGCAGCTCATCGTCCTGCCGGAAGCTACCACCCAAAGCTTCGATTCCGGGCGCCTCGATACGAACGCGGAGGGGCTCGATGGCCCCACCGCCACCGCGGTGCGCGCCCTAGCGGAAGAACTCGGCGTGTACGTGGTCCTGGGAATGTTCGCCCCGGCGGATACCGTCGAGCGCGGTGAGAAAACCATCAACCGCGTGGCGAACGTCGCGCTCATCGCTGGGCCCGGAGTCCTCAGCGGCTACGAGAAAATCCACACCTACGATGCCTTCAAATACAAGGAATCCGATACCGTCCGGCCGGGTGAATCACTCGTTACCTTCGAGGCCGGGGACCTCACCGTGGGCGTGGCCACCTGTTATGACATCCGCTTCCCCGAGCAGTTCAAGGAACTCGCCCGCCGGGGCGCCCAGCTCATCGTCGTGCCCACCAGCTGGGCGGATGGCCCGGGCAAGCTGGAACAGTGGCGCCTGCTCAGCGCAGCGCGGGCTCTCGATTCCACGACGTACATCCTGGCGGCTGGCCAGGCGCGCCCCGGCGGCGAGGCCAAGGCTGGGCAGGCCTCCGGGCCGACTGGTATCGGGCATTCCGTCCTCGTGGCACCGGACGGCACACGCCGTGCCGAGGCCGGCTACGAGCCGGAAATCCTCTACGGTGAGGTGGACCCAGACACCGTGGCAAAGGTCCGCCAGTCCCTCCCCGTCCTGGACGCCTAAGCGCTTAGGCCCACTGGGATTTCTTCCACGCCGCCCAGGCTTCCCAGTCATCGCCCCAGCCGTCGAGCTCCGCAGCGGAGGCCGCCCACTCGTGGCCACGCTGCCAGCTATCCGTGGTTATTGCCTCCTCTTTAACGCCGCCCGAAAGCAGGGCCGCTTGGGCTAGTTCAACGCGGTCGGCGGGACCAATGAGCACGAAGCGGCGGTCGGTTCCCTCAGCGAGCACCGGGTCCATCGGCTCCTTGGCCACTACGGGGGCAAACCCGTGGGCCGCTGGTTGTGCGCCGAGCAACCAGGGGTCCTGGTCATCCCGGACGATGTGGCGCAGCTTCAGCTTCGGAACCAAGGCCTGCAGGTTAGCCTGAAATTCTGTGTCATAGTGCTCACCTGGCGAAGGTGCTGCGGCATAGACCTGGAGGCCGGAGGGAAGGCCGTTCGCTAGGCCGTCGAGAAGCAGCGCCCGCGCGCCCGCCCAGCCGGTACCGAAGGAAATCAATGTCGTCGTGTCATCCAGTCGCGGCGGCTCACCGGCGGGCGCGCCCAGCGTCCACCAATCACCCGGCTGCGCCTTGGCCAGCATGGAGGAGGCCTCACCGGCCAGCGCGAGGTGGAATGTCAGCTGTCCTGAGTCCTCCGGGGGTGCCGCCGGGGTCAGCGGACGCCAGGTGCCGGGCGTGAGCTGAGACGTCACCGGGACGTGCTGCCCTGCGCGGTAATCCAGCGCCACGCCCGATTCCAACCGGACCACTGCGGTGCGCCGGTTCGGCTTGTCAACAGCCACCACCTGGGCGCTGTGGGCAGGGGGAACACCATCCGAGTCCGCCTCCTGCGCCGCGGCGCGCATGATGGAGCACACCTGGGAAATGGTGCGCGTGGCGACGTCGTACTGATACGGGGTGAGCCCCAGAACCTCCAGACCGTGAACGAGCGATGCCTCGAATTTCGGATAGACCTCAGGGGGGAAACCGTGGCGGCGATGATCACGGCCCATGCGTGCCAGGCGCTGAGCGACGTCCCCCTGTACCTCATCGCCCTCCACATTCTCCAGCACCCACGCCAGCGCCGGGGCCATGGAGGGGTGCGTGTCCTTCATCGACAGGGCAAAGACTTGGCGGGACTCGGCCACGGTGGCGAAAAAGTGCCTGTGTACTGCATCGCGATAGTCTTCCGCGTGGTTGCGTAGGTGCTCACCCAGTTCCCTCATGCCCGCCCATCCTAGCCCCTGGGGGTAGAGCTACATCACCCTAGGGTTATATGCCAGGGGTGGAAAAGCGGGAAGGGAGTTGTAGTGTAATCAACGGATCATTTCCCGAAAGAGGGTGAGTCTCGTCTCAAGGACGCCGCCGTGGGCGGCATGGAAGGAAGTTTTCGCATGGAAGAATTCTCTGCGTTCACAATCATGACCGACGTGGGCTGGATTTCTTTGCTCATGGTTATCGGCAACGTTCTGCGCCACCAGATCAAGTTCGTGTTTCAGGATTTGCTCTTGCCTGCCCCCATCACGGCAGGTCTACTCGGCCTGCTCTTAGGCCCTAATGTCTTGGGCTGGATCGGTTTCTCCGACAATCTTGGTGATTACACCTCGCTGCTCATCGCCGTAGTCTTCGCCTCCATGGCCTACTCTATGGAGATGGGCGGCAACATGGGCAAGGGTGCCCGCAATATGTGGGGCTACTCCACCATGATGTTCACCGGCCAGTGGGGCCTGTTCATTGTTTTGGGTCTTCTCCTGTTCAAGCCGGCCTTCGACACCCCGGACTGGTTCGGCATGATGCTGCCCGTCGGCTTCACGGGTGGCTTCGGTACCGCGGCGGCTGTTGGCAGTGCCCTGGAAGGCGTGGGTGCAGATGCCGCAGCCTCCCTAGGCTTTACCTCCGCGACCGTGGGTACGCTGGCCGCCATCATTGGCGGTATCGTCGCCGGTAACTGGGGTATTCGTAAGGGCAAGGTCTCCCACGTTCCGAAGGAGCTTCCGGAGGAACTGCGCCGCGGCTACATCTCGCGCCTGGAGGATCGCCCCTCGCTGGGCCGCGCTACGACGAACCCCTCCGCCATCGAGCCCATCACCCTCCACGTGGGATTCATCGCCCTGACCGTGATGACCGCCTATGGCATTAACAAAGGGATCGCCTCCGTGTGGGAGAACGTCTCCATCCCGCTGTTCGCTATGTCCATGGTTGTGGGCCTGCTCTTCCGTGCAGTGATGAACATGGTGGGCGCCAAGGATTACCTGGATAAGGACACGGTGAGCTCGGTGTCCGGTGCGGCAACCGACTACCTCATTGCCTTCGGCGTGGCCGCCATTGTGCCGGCCGCCGTGGCCGCCTACTGGCAGGCTCTTCTCCTGCTCTTCGTCTTGGGCACCATTTACTGCGCATTCTTCCTCATGTGGTTCCCCGCCGAGTTCTTCGGCGAGCGCTGGATCGAGCGCGGTATCTTCGGCTGGGGCTGGGCCACGGCTACGGTGGCTACCGGCATTGCGATCCTCAAGATCGTGGACCCGAAGCTCAAGTCCGGCACACTGTCGGAGTATGGCATGGCCTACATTGGCTTCGGCCCCTTCGAGATCTCCTGGACCATCATCGCGCCGCTGTCGGTGATGTACGGCTTTACCGCCGGCTTCGGCTGGATCTCCCTGGGTATCGCGGTGGTTATTTACCTCGTCTTCAAGTTCAGCGGCATGATGCCGCCGCGCGGCACCATCTTCAAGGAAGGCATCGGGCACGTCGGTTCATCGAAGTAGACGCTGACCTGCTAGCACGTGAAAACCCTCAGCCTTATGGCTTGAGGGTTTTCTCGTTTTAAGCAAGTCCTGAGTAGTAGTGCGAAATGAATCTCAGCTTGCATTGCTCTTGTGAGAAGAAAAAGGCTAAAATTCAGGAAGCTGTCAGCGTGGCGCTCTCGCAGCCTCTCTTTTTCTTTCCCTCAGTGTGCGCAGGCTTAGGAATCCATATGCATTTTCTTTATGAAGACTCACCTCGTGAGGTCATCCTCGAGTCTGCTCTTCACATTGGCGCCGCGCAGGGTGATGAGGCAATTACCGTGGAGTCGGTGGCGAGGCTCGCGGAGGTTACTCCCGCCGAGGTTCGCGCGGAATTCTCGGATCGTGAGCAGATCGTTGCCGCCATCCCGGACTATGCCTCCGAGCGCAAGGTCAAGTTTTTGGAGGAGACGCTCGACGCCGCTCCTGGCTACGCTGATCTGTTCACCAAGCTGACCACCTTCACGGAGGCCTATTACGAGTACGCCGAGCGTGAACCGGAGCTTTTTCGCTACCTGTTTGAGCAGAAGGGCTGCGTCTTTGAGGATGAGTGGCAGTCCCTCTTGCAGGGAAACAGATCGGGCAACCGCGCGCTGGATCTGATCTATGACAACATCGCGCTCATCGCGGACGATGCACAGCTTGAGGTCGGGCCGGACGTGTGCCCCCAGACCTTGGCAAAGTTGAGCGTTGCCAGCTGGGCCACCGTCCACGGCATGGCCCACTTGAGCGTCCTTGGCGTGCTGCGGCACCAGCATTCGGTGGTGCGGCGCTTTAACCTGCGCGAGGTGTGCAAGGCGCTCATTGGAACCCTTTTTATGACGGCCGAGACGTTGGAGCTTCCTGATCTGCGCCACCCGATGCAGGAGTACCGCGCACTGCTGAGTGGCTTCACGCCGGACCGGGACCTTTCCCTGGACATTACCGCCATCGAGGATCTGACAGAGCTTCCCGCGGAGCAGGCCCGCGCGGCCGTCGTGGAGCGCGCCATCCAGCTGGCGGCGTGGGTTGGCATGCAGTCGGTGACCATCGAGAACGTCGCCGAGTACTTCGGTGTTTCTGATGTTTTCGTCGCCTCTCTGGCGGACAATGACTTCGTTCTACGTGAAACCGTCGAGCAGGAGACCGACCGTGAACTCGTGGACGGCATCCTCTACCTCTTGGAACGGCAGCAGGAGGGGGCCTCGGCCGTCGATAAGCTCCTGTGCGTAGCGGTGGCCTATTTTCATTACGCGGTGGAGCATCCAGAGCGCTACAGCGCCTGCATCGGTGCAGCGTCTGGCTCCGTTGTCCCGCTGAGTGAGGACGGCGAGGAGCAGACCCAGATGAGCGAATCCTTCGCGCTGCTGATGCGTTTTGCCCGTGAGGCCCTGCGGGAAGCCGGCCACGAGCCGGAGGACCGTCTGGTCTACATCAAGAACTTCATCCTGTGGGCCGGTGCCGACGGCATGTGTCACCTGGCCTCGGTAGGTGAATTCCGCAACATCGACCTCGACGAGAAGTGGTCGCTCTACTACTCCGTGGCGGCCGTCGTCTTAGCATCGTTTAAGTACGGCCTTCCCCAGGAAGCGGCGGTAGCTAACCCCTAGCCCTGCCCACTGGCACCGCGGGCAATCCCTTGCAATCCGCGCCGCGCAGAAAGCCTCGCGGCGCAACGTCTGCGTGTCGTCATCGACATGCCTTGTGCAGGGACCCCCTGACTTCCCTTATTGCCAATGTAGTGCGGACCAATCCCACCCCACCGCCGAACCCCACCAAGCAGCAGCGCCAAGAACAGCGCCAAGAGTGGCGTTGCTTACCCGCCCCTGGCCTCAGTCGGGCAAAAAGACGCGCACCGTAGACTTGAGCGGACCATGCTCAACCCGGCGGGGGTGAAAGATCTAAAAAAGTTCTAGTTGAGTGGAACAGACTCAAGTTCTGTAGCGTTATAGACAGTGAAGCTTCCTTCCCTGCTGTAGCCGCAGGGAGGTTTGGATAAATAGTAGAAACGGAGAAACACAACAATGAGTTCTTTTAACCCCACCACTAAAACTCAGGAGGCCCTGCAGCAAGCGCTGCAGACGGCCTCCGCCAACGGTAACCCGGACATCCGCCCGGCACACCTCTTAGCAGCCATCCTCGAGCAGAAGGACGGCATTGCCGCCCCGGTGCTCAAGGCCACCGGTGTGGACCCGGAGACGGTTCTCAAGGAGGCGCGCCAGCTTATCGACGCCCTCCCCAAGGCCGAGGGCGCCAACATGGCGAACCCGAACTTCAACCGCGACGCCCTCAACGTCCTCACCCGCGCCCAGGAGCTGGCCGGTGAGCTCGGCGATGAGTTCGTTTCCACCGAGGTTCTGCTCGCAGCTATTGCAGGCTCCAAGTCTGATGCTGCTGAACTGTTGACCTCCCGCGGCGCTACCTATGACGCACTCAAGGGCGCTTTCCCCTCGGTGCGCGGTGCGGCCAAGGTGACCTCGGAGAACCCCGAGGAACAGTTCCAGGCCCTGGAGAAGTACGCCACGGACCTCACCGCCCGCGCCCGCGAGGGCAAGATTGACCCGGTGATTGGCCGCGATCAGGAGATCCGCCGCGTGGTCCAGGTTCTTAGCCGCCGCACGAAGAATAACCCGGTGCTCATCGGTGAGCCCGGCGTAGGTAAGACCGCCATCGTGGAGGGCCTGGCCCGCCGCATCGTGGCCGGTGACGTACCGGAATCCCTCAAGGGCAAGACGTTGCTGAGCCTGGACCTTGGCTCCATGGTCGCCGGCGCGAAGTACCGCGGCGAGTTCGAGGAGCGCCTCAAGGCCGTCCTCGATGAAATTAAGGCTTCCGACGGGCAGATCATCACCTTCATCGATGAGCTGCACACCATCGTCGGCGCTGGCGCTACGGGCGAAGGCTCGATGGATGCTGGCAACATGATTAAGCCGATGCTGGCCCGCGGCGAGCTCCGCTTGGTCGGTGCTACCACCCTCGACGAGTACCGCAAGTACATCGAAAAGGACGCCGCCCTGGAGCGCCGCTTCCAGCAGGTCTACGCCGCCGAGCCTTCCGTGGAGGACACCATCGGTATCCTCCGTGGCCTCAAGGAGCGCTACGAGGTGCACCACGGCGTGCGCATCCAGGACTCGGCCTTGGTCTCTGCTGCGGAGCTCTCGCACCGCTACATCACCAACCGCTTCCTGCCGGATAAGGCCATCGACCTAGTCGATGAGGCTGGCTCCCGCCTGCGCATGGAGATTGACTCCTCCCCGCAGGAGATTGATGAGCTGGAGCGCGTCGTGCGCCGCCTCGAGATTGAGGAGCTGGCCCTGAAGAAGGAATCGGACGCGGCCTCGAAGGACCGTCTGACCGCCCTCCAGCAGGAGCTGGCTGATGAGCGCGAAAAGCTCGGTGAGCTCAAGGCCCGCTGGGCCAATGAGAAGAAGGCCATCGATGACGTGCAGACCATCAAGGAACAGCTGGAGGATCTGCGCCGTCAGGCAGAGATTGCGGAGCGCGATGGTGACCTAGCCCTGGCCTCCGAGATCAACTACGGCAAGATCCCGCCGCTGGAGAAGGACCTGGCCGCCGCCGAGGAGAAGGCCGCGCAGCAGCACAACACCATGCTCAGCGAGGAAGTCACCCCGGACACCATCGCGGAGGTCGTCTCCGCCTGGACCGGCATCCCGGCCGGCAAGATGCTGCAGGGAGAGACCGAGAAGCTGCTCAACATGGAATCCGTGCTGGGACAGCGCGTGGTGGGCCAGAAGGAAGCCGTCACCGCGGTTTCCGACGCCGTGCGCCGCGCCCGCGCCGGTGTGGCTGACCCGAACCGCCCGACCGGTTCCTTCCTCTTCCTGGGCCCCACTGGCGTGGGTAAGACGGAGCTGGCGAAGGCTCTGGCGGACTTCCTCTTTGACGATGAATCCGCCATGGTACGCATCGACATGTCCGAGTTCGGTGAGAAGCACTCCGTCGCCCGCCTTGTCGGTGCCCCTCCGGGATACGTGGGCTACGATGCCGGCGGCCAGCTCACGGAGGCAGTGCGCCGCCGCCCCTACACGCTGGTGCTTTTCGACGAAGTTGAGAAGGCCCACCCGGATGTCTTCGACGTGCTGCTCCAGGTGCTCGATGAGGGCCGCCTGACCGATGGGCAGGGCCGCACCGTGGACTTCCGCAACACGGTCATCATCCTGACCTCGAACCTGGGTGCCGGCGGCACCAAGGAAGAGGTCATGGAGGCCGTCAAGCGCAGCTTCAAGCCGGAGTTCATCAACCGCCTTGATGACGTCGTGATGTTTGAGCCGCTCACCTCGGATCTGCTCTCCGGCATCGTGGACATCCAGCTCAAGGGCTTGGCCGAGCGCCTGTCCGGCCGTCGCCTGACGCTGCAGGTCTCCGACGCCGCCAAGCTGTGGTTGGCCGAGCGTGGTTATGACCCGGCCTATGGTGCCCGCCCGTTGCGCCGCCTGATCCAGCAGGCCATCGGTGACCAGCTGGCCAAGAAGTTGCTGGCCGGTGACATCGTGGACGGCGATACCGTGCACGTCGACGTGGCCGACGGTGGCGAGCACCTCGAGCTAGCTGCCCGCACCGACTAAACCGCTTCAATCGTTGAGCGCCAATGGCGCTCAACGGTCGCCAGCACCCACTCATGCCCCTATCATCTAGGGGCATGAGCATTTTGATCTCCCCTCACGAGTTGAGTGAGAAGATTTACCGCGGTGACAAGACAACCATCCTTGCCTCCCTCTGGGCTCCAGGGGAAGGCGAGGCCTTCAATCAATTTTCCTCCCTGCACATTCCGACCGCCCAGTACGCGGACGCTGCCTCTGCCTTCGTGGGCCTGCCCGGCTCCAAGGCCGGGCGCAACCCCCTCCCAAAGCCTGAGAAGATTCAAGAGTGGATCGATCATTGGGGCCTAGATGAAGACAGCGAGGTCGTTGTTTACGACGAAGGCCGCGGCCTCTTCGCCGGCCGTGCGTGGTGGACACTGCGCTGGGCCGGCATCCGCAACGTCCGCATTCTCGATGGCGGCCTGTCCAACTGGCGCGCCCAGTCACTGCCCACGCTGACCGGTCCCGGCAACTTGGGCATGCCCTCGGACTTTAAAGTGACGACGGGGTCAATGCCCACGGTCACCATCGATGAAGTTAAGGAACACGACGGCCTGCTTCTCGACGTTCGCACGCGCAACCGCTTCGCCGGCCGCCGCGAGAACCTCGACTTGAAGGCCGGCCACATCCCGGGCGCGGTTAACCTTCCGGAGCGCCTCTTCCACACGGAAGACATCACCGTGTGGAAGTCCAAGGAGGAGATCTTGGAGATCCTCGACGACCACGGCGTGACCAAGGAAAACGTGGACGGCGCCATCATCTACTCCGGCTCCGGCAACCACTCCGCGCTCACCATCGCCGTGCTGGAGTACGTGGGCTTTACCGGCCTGCGCCACTTCGTGGGTGGCTGGTCGCAGTGGTCAGCCAACCCGAAGAACCCGGTGGAGCGCGGCGACCGCGAGCACGTCTAGCACCCGCACCCGCTACCCAGGTGTGCGCCCAAACCTGTGCGTGACCAGCGCGTCAGCGCGGATCGGGCGCGCCGGGCGATTAGAGTCGATCAGTGATGCCTTTCGTACTCTTATCCCTAGCCGCCGTCGCGCTCGTGGCTGGTCTCATCGTGCTCTGGCTGGACCAGCGCCAGCGCACCGCTCTCTCCGCCGGCGACCCCGCTGACAACGCCGCTGCCGATACGGCTGACAACGCGGCAGTCGACGCCAAGCCGGTTGCCTCCACCCCGGAGCCCGAGCTCACCGCAGAGCCGGAACCCGTTGCTGAGCCCAACGAGCCCGAGGAGCCTGAAGAACCCGAGGAACTCACCGCAGAGCCGAACGAACTCACTGAACCGCAGGCTGCATCGCGCAGCTTTGCGGAGCGTGCAGAGCGCGCCAAGTACTTCGTGCCGGGCAGCGCCCGCCGCGAGCGCAAGGCCTTTGGCCAGCAGCGCGGCTGGGAGTACGCCAAGCATGATTCTTACCTGGCCGATGAGTGGAGCCGCGGCGCGGCCGCCCGCGGCCAGGAGCCCAGGGACATCGTGGCCGGAAACTTCCGCGGCCACGAGACCCTGCTTTTCGATATGGGAACTATCCCGGTCATGGCCATGCGCACCGGCGCGGCCTCCGATATCGTGGTTGATTTCCGCCGGGCAGGGGAGACAGTGGACAACTCGTCCGAGGATCTGGTGTACGTGCGTGAGGAGGAAGGGTTTGAAGTCTTCGCCTCCGATGCCGGCGTGGGCCAGCGCCTCATCGATCCTCGCGTCAGCGCGGCGCTACACCGCCTACCCACCGCAGTGACCGCCGTGTGGATGGAAGGGGAGTGGGTTCTTGCCCAAACCACCAAACATGCCCGTAGCGCGGAGTGGGAGGAGTTGCTGGAACCGCTAGCCCTGCTGGCTAATGCCGCCCGCGTCCTTCCGCCGCGCTCTGAGGCGACACAGGTCCTGCGCGTCGATGAACTCGACCCGAGCCGCGACATCCCGCAGCCCCCGCAGCCCGAACCTACCGGGCCTACCGCTGTCCCGGACCGCGATGATTCCCTCGATGCGCCCACCATCCAGCGACCCACCGAACCGGTTGTCATGCCGAGCCGCAGCACCAGCGAGGCGCGCGGCACCATTGACCACTCCAGCCTGGGTGCGGATGAAGTGGATGCGATTGCCGATGGCCGCGAACACCCCACCCCGGAGGACAACCAGGCCCGCCTGCCGCGCCGTTTCGACGGCGGCTCGTCCATCTTCGACTAACAGCAACTCCCAACAGCCCTCGGTGTGCCAGCAACCCTGGATGTGGCGGCCACCCGCGGGGAAGAGGGTAAACTACAGAGCGGATTTTTAAAGACGAGAAAGTCACAGACTTTAAGGAGCGAGCGATGAGCCTGGATCAGCAGAAGAAGCAACGCCTAGCAGAGCTGGTGAAGGAGCTGGCCGTCGTCCACGGCAAGGTCACGCTGTCCTCCGGCAAGGAGGCCGACTACTACGTGGACCTGCGCCGCGCCACCCTGCAGCACGAAGCCTCGCGCCTCATCGGCTCGCTGCTCCGCGAGCTCACCGCCGACTGGGACTACGCCGCCGCCGGTGGCCTGACCATGGGCGCGGACCCAGTCGCGCTGTCCATCATGCACGCCGATGGCCGCGACATCGACGCCTTCGTTGTCCGCAAGGAAGCCAAGAAGCACGGCATGCAGCGCCAGATCGAAGGCTTCAACGTCGAAGGCCAGAAGGTGCTCGTTGTGGAGGACACCACCACGACCGGTAACTCCCCACTGACCGCCGTGAAGGCGCTGCGCAAGGCCGGCGCCGAGGTCGTCGGCGTGGCCACTGTGGTGGATCGCAACACCGACGCCGGCGCAGCCATCGCCGCCGAGGGCTTGGAATACCGTTACCTGCTGGGCCTCGAGGATCTTGACCTTGCCTAAACCCGAGGAAGAGGCGGAGGCTAAAGGTCCCACCGAATGGAATGAGGGCCGCCACGGCGTCGGCCCCTGGGAAGGCCCGCTGCCCGAAGGCCCAGAAGCGGAGAAATACGATCCTGAGCTTCTCGCGGAGGGGGACCGCCGCAATGTCGTCGACGCCTACCGCTACTGGACGCGCGAGGCGATCCGGGAGGATATCGACACCCGCCGACATGCCCTGCACATCGCCATCGAGAATTTCGAGAACGATGCCAACATCGGCACGGTGGTGCGCACCGCCAACGCCTTTGCCGTCGATACCGTCCACATCGTGGGTCGGCGCCGCTGGAACCGGCGCGGCGCCATGGTCACCGACAGGTACCAACACCTCATGCACCACGCAGACGTGAACGAACTGATGGCCTGGGCGGCCGACCAAGACCTGACCGTCGTGGCCATTGATAACACCCCCGGGTGTGTGCCCCTAGAAACCGCGGAGTTGCCCGAGCGCTGCTTGCTCCTCTTCGGGCAGGAAGGCCCGGGGGTTAGCCCGGAGGCCCAAGATGCAGCAGTGATGACGTGTTCCATCGCGCAATTTGGTTCTACTCGCTCCATCAACGCGGGCGTGGCCGCGGGCATTGCCATGCATGCATGGATTCGGCAGCATGCGGATTTATCAAAAGCTTGGTGAGATCCCGCGCACTGTGTTTACATCTAGGTAACGAATTCACATTGTGAGAATGATGAGACAAAAGTGTTAGAGAAATGGTCCCACCGCGCCGACCTTGCGGAAACAGCCATCAATGAGCGCCACGCGCAAGCCGTGTGGGGCTTGCCCCGAACCAACCTTGCCGTGGTGAGTTGGCCACCCACCACCAAGGAATCACTCTTCGTCCACTGGCATTACTGGTGGCAGGCACACTACCTAGACTGTCTTGTCGACGCTGCCCTGCGCAAGAACACCAAGGCGCGCCGCACCCTCATCGCTAACACCATCCGCGGCGTCCACGTGCGCAATCTCCAGCCACTGACGAAGAACCGTTACTACGACGACAAGGCCTGGATGGCCCTGGCCATCGCCCGCGCTGGCGAGCTTAAGAAGATGCGCCCCCACAAGAAGCTGAGCAGCCTGCAGCACAACATCCGCGATGGCATCGACTCACAGGTGGGCGTGCTGCCCTGGCGTGAGGGCGAGACCTTCCTCAACGTCCCCTCCAACGGGCCGGGCGCCATCATGCTGGCTCGCATGGGCCGGGTTGAGGAAGCTCGCCATATCGTGGACTGGATCTATGACCATCTCATCGATGACGATGGCTTCGTCATGGATGGCATCCGCATGCGCATGGATGGCCGCGAGGTCGTCCGCGCCATCCACCCCTACTGCCAGGGCGTGGTGCTCGGCGCCTGCCTGGAAATCGTGCTGGCTCTGCGGGAGAAGACCGGCCTGCGCTCCGTGGAGGACATCGACTCTGTCCACGAGGCCGAACTCGCCGCAGACATGATGGACTACACGACCCGCATCCGCGGCCTGGTCCAAGCGGTGGCCACGGGCATGGCAACGTACACGGGCGTCATCGATTGGCAGACTGGCGACGGCGACGGCGGCCTGTTCAAGGGCATCCTTGCCCGCTACCTCGCGGACGTAGCGGTGCGCTTGCCGGGCGATTCACCGGCCAACCGCGCAACCAAGAAGCTGGCTGCTCGCCTCGTGACGGCCTCGGCGGAATCCGTGTGGGAACACCGCCTGGAGGTGGATGGTTTGCCCATCTTCGGCTCCGATTGGACCGCAGATGCGAAGCTGCCTCATAACTACGGTTTCGGCCCCTCATCACTGAGCCAGAAGATGGGCATTATCCGCGTGGCTGAGCGCGACTTGTCCGTTCAGTTGTCCGGTTGGATGTTGTTGGAGGCCTGCACACGGATTGTGAAGTACAAGTCAGAATCCAAGAAATAGCAGAGTTTCCCCAGGTGATCGGGGGATTCCTGCCCATGCGGAGCGGTGTTTAAGTGAGGTCACATCGCATCTCGCGGCGGAAAACCACAACTACAGGCATACTTGGATGTTGGAACGTGTTGTTTCGCTGGACGTGGGACGGCACGGCTTACTGCACAGCAACTCCAAAGGATGGAATTTCATGCCTATTGCAACCCCTGAGGTTTATAACCAGATGCTGGATACCGCCAAGAAGGGCGGCTTCGCATTCCCGGCAATTAACTGCACCTCCTCCGAAACCATCAACGCCGCACTCCGCGGCTTCGCCGAGGCTGAGTCCGACGGCATCATCCAGTTCTCCACCGGCGGCGCCGAGTTCGGTTCCGGCCTATCCGTGAAGAACAAGGTTGCCGGCGCCAAGGCACTGGCTGCCTTCGCTCATGAGGCTGCTAAGCACTACGGCATTAACGTTGCGTTGCACACTGACCACTGCCAGAAGGAAGTTCTGGATGAGTACGTGCGCCCGCTGATCGCCTTCTCCCAGGAGCGCGTTGACCGCGGCGAGCTGCCGCTCTTCCAGTCCCACATGTGGGATGGCTCCGCTATCCCGATCGACGAGAACCTCGTGATCGCCCAGGAGCTCCTCGAGAAGGCCCACAACGCCAACATCATCCTCGAGGTTGAGATTGGCGTCGTCGGCGGCGAAGAGGATGGCGTTGAGGCTAAGGCCGGCGCTAACCTCTACACCTCCCCGGAGGACTTTGAGAAGACCGTCGATGCCCTCGGCACCGGTGAGAAGGGCCGCTACCTGCTGGCCGCTACCTTCGGCAACGTCCACGGCGTGTACAAGCCGGGCAACGTGAAGCTGCGCCCCGAGGTCCTCGACGAGGGCCAGAAGGTTGCTGTCAAGAAGCTCGGCCTGGAGGAAGGCTCCCAGCCCTTCGACTTCGTCTTCCACGGTGGCTCCGGCTCCGAGAAGGAGAAGATCGAGGAGGCACTGCGCTACGGCGTCATCAAGATGAACGTTGACACCGATACCCAGTACGCCTTCACCAACCCGGTCGCTCGCCACATGTTCGCTAACTACGACGGCGTCTTCAAGATCGACGGCGAGGTTGGTAACAAGAAGGTCTACGACCCGCGCTCCTACCTCAAGAAGGCTGAGCAGGGCATGGCTGACCGCGTAGTTGAGGCCTGCCAGGACCTGCACTCCGTGGGCAAGACCGTGTCCAAGTAAACCCACTCCAGCCGGATGCCGCCGCTGAGCATCCACCGGCGCTAAGCGGCGGCACACCATCCCGACAAGCCACCCCCTTGACATCAAAGGGGTGGCTTTGTTCGTTCAAACCCGCCGCCAGAACGCGTAAAATACCGGAGTCATGGAAGCGCAAGAGTCATCGTCGAGTTCGTCGAGTACCGTCAAGCGTGTTCGCAAGACCACCCGCGAGCAGCTGCGGTTGGTGGATAAGTCCCTCAAGGCGCGCCTCACACGCATCCGCAACCGGCTCGTGTTCATGCTTCAGTGCACGATAGGCGCGGGCTTGGCCTTCTATGTTGCGCACGATTTCTTCGGCCATGCGCAGCCCTTCTTTGCTCCGATGGCCGTCATCATCATCCTTGGACTATCGGGCAGGGACCGCCTCAAGCGCGCCGTAGACATGTCCCTCGGCGGTGTTGTGGGAGTCTTGGTGGGCACGCTGCTTGTCGACGCCCTCGGGACCGGCCCCATCCACATGACCATCATCATCGGGTTGGCCCTGATTATCGGTTCTTTCTTCACTAGTTCGCAGCTGGTGAGCAACCAAATCGTCATTGCCGCCATCCTTATCGCCACCATTCTTCCCCCGGAAGAAATGGGCGGCATCTCCCGTGCCATTGACGCCATCATCGGCGCGGTCATTGGCCTCACGATGATCGTGCTGATTCCCTCCTCGCCCCTGCGGGCGGGCCGCTCGGAAGTCTCGAAAGTCTTGGGCATTACCTCCCTGGTCCTCTCCGACGTGGCCAAGGGGCTCGAAGAAAACGATCCTGAGACCATCACGGAAGCACGCGACGCGGTGCGCGGCACGCAGGATGACATCAACAACATGCTCAACGCCACCAAGGGCGGTGCGGAAACCGCACGCCTGTCACCGTTCCTGTGGAGCTCACAGCGCACGGTTCGCTCCTTGGAACGCATCCTCACGCCCGTCGACAACGTGGTCCGCGGCACCCGCGTGCTCTCTCGCCGAGCACTCGTTCTCGCCGAGGACGGCGACCAAGCCACGCCCGAGCAGGTCGAGATCATCGATGAACTCGCTGAAATCACGATGGAGCTATCCGATCTCTACACCCACCAAACAGCGCGCGAGCGCCGTGTGGATGAGGCGCATGCCATCCCGGAGATAGTCAAACGCCTACGCCAGCTGGGTGCGCGCTGCTCGATGGACGTTGCCGGCGAGGAGGCAGTCCTCTCCGCTTATGCCGTGCTCGCCCAGACGCGCTCCATCATCGTGGACCTTCTCATGGTGTGTGGCATGTCGCGGGAGTCGGCAGTTGCACAGCTGGTGCCCACCTCCAAGCACCCGGCCTACCCGCCGGAGGTCTGGGAAGAGGACTAGGTCTAAAAGGCCAAGCCTCAACTGTACGAAACTTGGGGGATGTGTGCTTCTGGCCAGCTACGCAGGGAATGCGAGGAGTGGTAGAGTCTTCCGCATACCGCCTAGGTGCACGGCAAAGTGCGCATGCGGTGAGGATTCGGTTTCGAGCCTAGTGCCCCTAAAGGTAATGCTGGCCGAATCCTCTTGTCGTTCTGGCCTAAAGATGTTCTGGCCTAAAGAGTCAGGCTAGGGTAACAAGCAGGTCTTTTGATGACTAGGGCCGCACGATCTGTAGGTCCCGCAGGTGGCGGTAGAAGGTCACGCGCTTGACCGGACGCTTGGCGCGGACTCCATCGACGCTGACGCTGAGCGACGGCCCTCCTGCCTGCACCGCCCGGCCCTGCACGACGCTGGCCGGGTCGAGTTGTCCAGGCTGTGCAGGCTTGCGCAGGCGGGCGAACAGCCCACGGCGCGGTGCAGTCTCGGCCTCAAAGCTCGTCACCGCCTTTGCCGCCACGATGCCCGGCGCATCCGTCATTGGTACGAGCTTTGCCCCGAAGACATCCTTCTCACGATCTGCGCGCAGCAGCACGGCATCGTCGACGATGATCTCCCCGGTGATCTCCTCATTCGACCATTCCGCAATCGTTGCCGAGCCCGCCACGGCGAGGCCCGCGTCATTGCGGATGAGCGGCACCGGCTTGACGGGCGCGGTCATGGCAAAGGAGAGCGCCTCCTCCATCACTGCTCCCTGGTTGCCGGGACCCTGGCGACCTTGGCCGGCTTCGCTCGATTTCAGGCCCCAATTCATCGCCGCCGTGGAGTGCTCCCCGGTGGGGACATACCCAACCTCGGCCCACAGGTAATCCGCGCGCATCATCCGGGTCAGCACCGCGCTGAGTGCGGCATCGCTGCCAATAACCACGATGCGCAAAGGCTCGCGCAAGTACTGCTTTTGGGGTGCTGGCCCCGGCTCACCGAGGTGGCTCACGTCCGGTTGCGCGGCAATCTCATCCAGCGATGGAGTGGGGTCTTCCGGCAGTATGTCCCTGGCCAGCGCATCAATAGCCTTCAGCTCCTGCCGGCTGGGGATCGAGGCGACGCGGAAGTGCTCAACGCGGATTCCGCTCTGTTGAGCCTTAGCGAGGGAATCGGCGTGGGCCTCAGTGAGATGGCCGCCGCAGTCTACAAGCGCACAGATCATACAAGAAGCATAGGAGCGTGAAGAGAGGTTCGCGAAAAAGGAGCGTCAGCGCCGCTCAACCAACGGCGCTTCCAGAGATTAAGTAGTGCACGTCACATCTGCTAGGTAGGCTCCATTACAACGCTTAACTCCAAAGCAACTCTCAACTTCTTAACACTTAACTTTTTCTTTGTCTGATAGCTGGAGGTATTCACCGTGTCCACCCGTATGGCAACCCTTGCGCTTGTATCCGCCGCTGGACTGTTGGTGAGTTCGTGCAGTTTCGGTGGGGGTTCACAGACGGAAGCCGAGGAACCCGCCTTCACCGAGGCCGCCGCCGCGTCCGTGACTAGTTCTACGAAGGCCAGCGCGACGACATCGTCGACACCGAGCAGCACTTCCTCCTCAAGTGCGAACGCCAACTGTGACGAGAAGAAAGACCTCGAGGACACCGAAATCAGCAAGGTCCTAGAGAATGAAGAAGCCTACGTGAAAGGCTCCACCGAGAAATTTGAGGACCTCACCATCGGCGAAGACGAGTATGACCCCTGCATGTTCCTCAGCTACGTGGTGTTGGAGGGCAAGTTCGATGGCGAACCCGTGAAGGTTCCCGTCTTCTTCGTCAACGGCAGGGTCTACGACGAGGATGCCCTGTACATCACGTCCTCCTCATTTGAGGTCACTGAGGATGGAGAGGGTTACACCTATGAGTCCAAGACTGAAGGAGACATTGTCGGCGTCGAAGGAAAGGTGTACAAGCGCCCAGGCACTGAGGCACCTTCGATGGAGAACTCCTTCGACGGTGTGAACTCGGATATCTTCTTTATCGACGTGAAATCGGAGCCCACCGACTCTGCAGACCTAGCTGAGGATGAGGAAGACCTCCGCGGCGAAACGCTGTTCGATATTTCTGCCGATGGCTGGAACTTGGTGTGCGGTATCGATGCGAATGAAAAGTCCATTGACTGCGCACATGGCGATGGCGGAGCCTGGGTCATCAAGAGCGATAAGACCAACCTGCCGGAAGATATGGAATTCGATGTGGTGAGCCTCCTACCGCTGGAGGGTGAAACCAGGTACAGCCAGGGTGGTGTTGACAACCTCCCAACTGACGGCAAGAAGATCGATAGCAACGGTCTCTACCGAATCGGCATCGATGACATTGAAGCTCAAATCGCTGTCGTTGACGATGGGATCATTATCAGCACCCCAAACAATTCGAGGCTGATGTTCACCAATGACACCATCTTCATCGAAGAGAAAGACAAGGGCGACGGTGCCAACTCAAACACCGAAATCGCGTAGTTGGGCTTGAACGAGGTTCGGGACGAACCTCTCCACGAAGGTGCCGGCGCATCAATTCCTGACGAGCTTGTCACAAACTCACCGCTGCACCGCTATGGCGGGTAAAGTAGGTGCGTATTTGACTTCAATAAATAGGAAGTGACACCAAACATGGCAGCGATCGTCATCGTCGGCGCCCAGTGGGGCGATGAAGGCAAGGGCAAGGCTACCGACATCCTCGGCGGCAAAGTCGATTACGTAGTGAAGCCCAACGGCGGTAACAATGCCGGCCACACCGTCGTGGTCGGCGGCGAGAAGTACGAGCTGAAGCTCCTTCCCGCCGGCATTCTTTCTGAAAACGCCACCCCGGTCCTGGGCAACGGCGTGGTGATTAACCTGGAGGCCCTCTTCGATGAAATCGATGGCCTCGAAGCCCGTGGCGCTAACGCTTCGCGCTTGAAGATTTCCGCCAACGCACACCTCGTGGCGCCCTACCACCAGACCCTGGACCGCGTGCAGGAGCGCTTCTTGGGCAAGCGCGCCATCGGAACGACCGGCCGCGGCATCGGCCCCGCCTATGCCGACAAGGTCGCCCGCATCGGTATCCGCGTGCAGGACATCTTCGATGAATCCATCCTGCGCCAGAAGGTCGAGTCCGCCCTGGACATCAAGAACCAGATGTTGGTGAAGATGTACAACCGCAAGGCCATCGAACCGGAGCAGGTTGTGGAGTACTTCCTAAGCTACCGCGAGCGCCTGCGCCCGATGGTTATTGAGGCCGAATTAGAGCTGAACCAGGCACTGGATGAAGGCAAGCACGTTCTCATGGAGGGTGGCCAGGCCACCATGTTGGACGTTGACCACGGCACCTACCCGTTTGTGACGTCCTCGAACCCGACTGCCGGCGGCGCCGCTGTGGGCTCCGGCATTGGCCCGACGCGCATTACTACCTTCCTGGGCATCATCAAGGCCTACACCACCCGCGTCGGTGCGGGGCCGTTCCCCACGGAGCTTTTCGACAAGTGGGGCGAGTACCTACAGACCACCGGCGGCGAAATCGGCGTCAACACCGGCCGCAAGCGCCGCTGCGGTTGGTATGACTCCGTCATTGCCCGCTATGCCACCCGCGTCAACGGTTTCACGGATTACTTCCTGACCAAGCTGGATGTTCTCACCGGTATTGGTGAGATCCCCATCTGCGTGGCTTACGACGTTGACGGCAAGCGTTACGACGAGATGCCGCTGACCCAGTCCGAGTTCCACCACGCCGAGCCCATCTTTGAAACCATGCCGGCCTGGGACGAGGACATCACCGACTGCCAGACTTTTGAGGAGCTTCCGCAGAAGGCACAGGATTACGTCCTGCGCTTGGAGGAACTCTCCGGCTGCCGCATCTCCTACATTGGTGTCGGCCCCGGCCGCGACCAGACCATCGTGCGCCACGACGTCATGCAAGACCAGTAAGGCGCAGGCCGGTCCGAGATAAACCAACCTTAGGAACCGTCTAGCAGCGACGGCGGCCCGTAGAAACAGCGCAACAACCACCGCCCCGTTTCTCCCACAGCATCGTGGACACAATTGTCGAAATACACGTTGTGGGGAGAGCGGGGCGGTTTGTGTGTCTGTGGCTACATTTGTGTGTTCAATACGCCCTGCTTGGCGACGCCTCCCGCAGCCCCACCTGACACAGCCCTGTATAAAACACCCCCGTTAGGAGTGCATTCCTGGGGCAAATGTTGCCAAAGTGACGACGTGAGCTATTTAACAACCTCATCCGCGTGTCGCAATCATGTCAAAAAGAGCAGGTCAAACATATGCTTCGTGTTGTTAGTGGCAAAAAGTTTGCATTCATAAAATTTTCAGGAATCCGTACGGTTTCTTTAATTCGTGCACGGAGTTAACATTAGGGACGAGTTTGTTCATAGATCCTTGGAACCTCTGACCTTCGTCCAAGGTGGCAGAAATGAGCTGCTCTCGGTTGCGTAAGCCGGTTTTACCCCTTGCGCGGTCACGCACCCCTAGCGTGATCACTTCTTTCAAGTCTTAAGGAAAGGGCTTCTTGGTATGAACAAGAAGGAAATCAAGCGTACTGCTGTACGCCGTCGCGGCACTACCATTGCTGCCGCGGCGCTCTCTATTGCTATGGTGGGCCCCTTCGTCCACGCAGTAACTCCAGCATCCCCGTTCGCTGCGGTTGCCAATGCACAGGACAACCAGCCGGCTGCTGAGGCTCCGGCAGCTGGTGGTGATAAGGATAAGGCCATCTACTCGCCAGGCCAGGCTGATCAGAAGGGCACCATCTCCGGTTCCGTGAAGGAGATTGTTGAGGCCAAGGTTGGTTTCGGTAATGTCCAGGATTCCGGTAAGGCGCTGAAGGGCGTCAAGATCTACGCCCAGTGGTACGAGGGTGAAAACACTCAGCACTCCTCGCCGGTGTACTACACCGAGTCTGATGCCAACGGTAACTTCACCATCAAGATGGGGCCGTACACCGATGCTCTCGGTAAGACCCGTCACTTTGATGCGGATGCATCTGCCGGCCTGACCACTGGTGATGAACGGGGCAAGCGCGATCAAAAGCGCGAGAAGATCCGTGTCTGGACGGAGCTTCCGGAGAACATGACGGATAAGTACCGTCTGGTGCACCAGCCGGCGGCTGGTATCTTCCCGGGCATCGGCGCAAACACGACGCCGACCACTCAGGGCGATGCTAAATGGGGTGGCAACAAGATCACCGGCATGACCATCCAGTACGCCCAGAAGGACAAACTGCCGCAGCATCTCCCAGAGAATAAATGGGCGGAAAGCACCGGCACTGGTGGTAACGAAGGTACCTACGCGGGTCGAGCTTTCTGGAACCTTGACGTTCTGCAGGGCGCTTTGAACCACAACACCGTGAGCGCCTTTGGCGGTAAGGACGTTCCTGCCGCTGGCATGAAGGTTGTTGGCTCCTACCTCACCGATGACGCGGTGAACAAGATTGAGGCGTACGCGAAGGATAACTTCGCGGGCAAGACGCTGCGCGGCAAGGGCTGGACCCCTGCTGATGAAGCTGGTTTGCAGAAGTGGATCAATGAGCAGGTGGCAGCGAATCCAGAAGGCTGGATCGCCGAGACAGTCACGACCACCACTGGTGCTAATGGTCGTTTCGCGCTGAAGTGGAAGGGCATTTACGGCAACTCCCACAACAGCCGTGGAATTGTTCCGGCAGATAAGGCCGGGAAGCTCGCAGGTTCCCCCGGTGAGGGACGTTGGACTAACGGTGCCTTGGATTCCAAGCACGTCAATATGCACTGGAGCTACGTCAGCATTCTCGGCAAGGATGGCAAGCCGCTGCCTGACAACATCGGTGCACTGTACCCTTGGGCTCTTGGCCAGTGGGCTGGCCCGGGCTTCGGTGCTGACTTGAATGCTGGTGCTAATGCGCAGCTCTTCGGTGGTGACGGCGCACTCATCGGTAACACCACTGACAGCTACACCGGCTGGAACATCGCGCTTGCTCCGCAGGCTTTGAAGTTCGATGTGGTCGACAAGAACACTTCGGACAACTGGGCCGCGCTCGGTGACAAGGTTCAGACTGATACTGCCGGTCTGCCGATTGCGGACAACCTGAACTACTACATCGAGTGGGTCGACAAGAACGGCAAGGTCGTTAAGACCTGCGAAACCGCTAAGGCCGACTCCGCAACTAAGATCCCGAGCTGTGAGCTCGAGGTTCCAGCGGACGCTCAGACCGGTGACACGTTCACCGCTCGCCTGAAGGTCACCCCTAACAACCCGGACCCGAAGAACGACCTGGTTCTGGCGATGGATGCCTTCGCTGTCGCTCGCGACTACCTCGAGTACGAGCCAGTTGATGCCAAGGCCGATGAAAAGGCTACCTCTGAGCCGAAGTTCGACAACCCAGAAACCGAGCCTGAGGAAACCAAGCCGGAAAAGGCAAAGTTCGAGCTCGGCAAGCTGCCTGAGGGCGTCACTGAGGACCAGGTCGAGGTTGACCCTGCGACCGGTGCTGTGACCTTCACCCCGACCGCTGCCCAGGTTGGCAAAACGTTCGACTTCCCAGTCGTGATGCGTGACGAGGCTCTGCAGGTCCCGGTTCTCGATGAGAACGGCGACCCTGTCAAGGACGAAGAGGGTAACGCGAAGACTCAGGGCCGCATCGTTGCTCGCGCTGACGCAACCTTCAACCTTGCGGATGCCACCGCAAACACCGTTGAGCCGAAGTACGAAGACAAGCTGGTTGTTCCTGGTGAGGAAACCAAGTCGTCCCCGACCTTCACTGACAAGGACGGTAAGGATGTAGAGGTTCCTGCGGACTCGAAGTTCACCATCTCGGAGGACTTCAAGGCTCCTGAGGGCTACGAGGTCAATATCGACAAGAACACTGGTGAGATCACGGTGACTGTCGACGGCGACGAGCTCGACAAGGACACCGTTGAGGAGTTCGATGTTCCGGTTACGGTGACTTACCCGGATGGCAGCACCGACAAGACCGATGCTAACTTCAAGCTGGATACCGATAACGACGGTAAGCCTGACACCGAGGACGAGGATGACGATAACGACGGCATCCCGGATGAGGAAGACAGCAACCCGAAGGTACCGAACCAGAACACCGAGTTCGAGCCTGGTTATGAGGATGGTTCGGGTAAG
>NZ_KV796797.1:0-240 GCF_001809235.1 Corynebacterium sp. HMSC072A04
CGACGTGTCTACTTTCCGGGGGCCAGGCCCCTTATAGACCGCAATGGATCCCTGCACCGTTCATACGCGCTAATTATCCCAGGTGAAGCGTCCAGGGTCACTGACATCAATCCTCAGGTAGCGCCTTTTGCGACCACCCAGTCGGACCCCTACCGGATATATATCCAGGGCCTTGATATGCTGTGCTGCATCGCGCTGGTCGATGTAGTAAGTATCATGCGGCATCGCCAATCAGGCAGC
>NZ_KV796798.1:0-433 GCF_001809235.1 Corynebacterium sp. HMSC072A04
CTCAGACAGGTTGGAAGAACCAGTCCAATCGGAGTCACCCGGCTTCGGGGCTGGCTTGGAATCGCCGGTGACGACACGCTCAGCCTCGTTGCCATCCTTATCCTTGGCAACAATCTTGTCGCCAGTCTTCAGCTCCTTGTCAACAACGACCTTCCACTTACCATCGTCACCGACGGTAACTGTCTTCTCGGTCTCATTGCCGTCCTTGTCCGTGACAGTAACGGTGAGATCCGTACCAGGCTTACCGGTACCAGTGATCTCCTTGTCACCATCCTTAGCCGGATCAATCGTCGGCTTAATTACCTCCGGAGTCTCAGACGGATCGTCCTCACCCGGCTTGTTCGGGTCAATCGGCCAGGACGGACCCCACGGAAGACCCGGGTTCATCGGCTTCTTAGGCTTTTCAACCTCGACGACTACGCGGTCGATCTCG
>NZ_KV796798.1:533-1390 GCF_001809235.1 Corynebacterium sp. HMSC072A04
CGATCTCGTTGCCGTCCTTGTCCTTGACAACGACAACAACCTTGTCACCAGGCTTAGCATCCTTATCGATGTCGACAACGATCTTGCCGTTTTCATCGATCTCAGCCTTACCCGGACCGTCAGTCACCTCAACCGTGGTGCCCTCCGGAACGTCACCGCCGGTGTTCGGGATTTCAACCTTCTCACCAGGCTTACCCTTGTCATCCTTCCAGTCAGGCTTCTCAACCTCTGGATCCTCACAGACTTCGTTCTGCTCGGTCGTGTAGGTCCACGTGGTCGTAGCACCTTCAGGGAAGGTGTAGCCCTCGGTCGGGAATGCCTCAACCTTGACGGTCTGGCCGTACTCGTAGACGTACTTGCCGTCAGCGTCCGGCGTCAGTTCCTTACCATCAACGGTCACCTTGTACTCGACACCTTCGGTCTTTTCGACGGCGACGTACGGCGGAATGTCACAGGATGCTGGATCTTCAGCCGATGCGCCCGAGGATGGGTTGTTTTCCTTAGGTGCAGCTGGCGTAACTGGGGTGGCATCCTTCTCGGTCACCGTGACCGTGACAGTCACCTCGTCGGTGGAACTGTCTGGGTAAGTCACCTCAACCGGAACAGTGATCTTGTCACCAGGCGTTGCGTCCTCAGGGATGGTCACGTCGATGGAACCATCCTCGTTGACGGTCACGCCCTCTGGGGTACCTTCACCTGGGGTGAAGGTCGTGCCCTCAGGAGGCGTTACCTTGTTGTTGTCGCCGTCCTTGAACTCTGGCTTGTCGATCTTGACGTCGTCGCCAGGCTGGCCGGTGCCACCGTCGTACTCAGGCTCGTACTTCTCGTTGTCCTTAGCGTCAGGCTCTTCAACCGTG